>JBGQGR010000598.1:0-2496 GCA_041497495.1 Anaerolineae bacterium
CCCGCACCGACGACAATGACATCATGAGTAATTGTTTCTGCTTCGGTCATAAATTTCCTATCCTCGAAAATACCTGGAGTTGTTTTAATAACAAAGGCGGCCGCTGCGCTATAATGTTTAGCACAACCAACCGCCCCGCTAGCCGAATGGCGAAAACCAAATTACTTTGTCGATCAACTGTTTAATGGTAGACTTGCAGTCTGGTATCGGCTAGTTGTAAACGTCACATAATTTTACGCAGTCTATCAGGTAACACTTACCATGACTAATTTACTACTCGATCTGCGCACTCACACTCGTATTTCCCAGCAGGCTTGAACGGTAACTGGATCGTAACCCCGTCCTCCGTCGAATTTTGATACGATTCACATATTGAAATGCTTGCACCCTAAGCGTTAGTGGAAGATAAAACATGTCAGGCGAAACAATTCTTGTCATCGACGATTCAAAAGCCACGGTGGATTTCGCCGTCGACTACGTCCTCAAGCCCAACGGCTTTGTGACACTCGTCGCTCGCGATGGCGCCGAAGGCGTGCGTAAAGCCTTGGCCGCCCCGCCCGATTTGATCATCCTCGATTTTGAAATGCCGAAGATGAATGGCCTCGATGTGCTGCGCGCACTGAATGGCCGTTCGCTGAATATTCCGGTGATTCTCTCCACCGCGCACGGCTCCGAAGCGATCGCCATTGAAGTCTTTCGGCTCGGCGTGCGCGATTACGTGACCAAGCCGTATGAAGTCAAAGAGATGCTGACCGCGATGGAAAATGCGTTGAGCGAAACGCGCATCAAGCGCGAGCGCGATGACATCCTCAAGCGGCTGATGCAGACCAACCGAACGCTTGAAGCTCGCATCCGGGAGCTGCATACCTTGTATGGCATCGGCAAAAGCATGACGGCACTGCTCGATCGTGACGATCTGCTGCGGCGAATCGTCGAGGCGGCACAGTATGTGACCGGCGCGCAGTCGTGCGCCTTACTGCTGCAAGATCTGCCGAACGGCCAATTGGTTAATATGGCTTCGATCGGATCGCGCATGGAAGAACGCCGCTTCGATCGGAATCAGCTGATCCTGCAGGTCACCCGCACCCGTCTGCCAACGTTCACGGCGAACGAAGTGGTCGCTCCGCTGCTGGTGGCCGGCCGCTTGATCGGCACACTCGACGCGATCAACGAAGCTACACCGCGCGTATTTACCGATCACGATGTGCAGGTGCTGCAAGCGCTGGCCGATTTCGCCGCGATCGCGATCGAGAATGCCAGATTGTTCCAAGAATTGGAAAAATCGAAGGAACGCGAGAAGGCGGCCATCCGCAATGTCTTCGAACGCTACGTCACCCCTGCCGTCGTGGAGCAGCTGCTCAACAGCCCGCGCATGGCAGCCCTAGGTGGCGCGCGGCAAATGATCGCAGTGTTGTTTGCCGATGTGCGCGGCTTCACAGCGTTGTCAGAACAGATTCAGCCTGAAACGCTGGTACAAGCGCTCAACGATCATTTAGCGATCGGCGCACAAGCAATCTTGAAACAAGAAGGCACGCTCGACAAATTCATGGGCGACGGCATTATGGCCTTCTTCAACGCACCCTTGCTTCAAACCGACTACGCCTTGCGAGCTGTAAAGGCCGCGCTGGACATGCAGCACCAGATCACGGCGTATGCCGCGCAAATGCCGGCAGCCATTCCGATGCGGTTCGGCGTGGGCATCACCAGCGGCGAGGCCATCGTCGGCAACATAGGCACGGCGCAGTTGATGAACTTCACCGCCGTGGGCGCATGTGTGAATTTGGCCAAACGCATGCAAGAACTGGCCAGAGGCGGCCAAGTGCTGATCGATCAAGCAACTTACGACAGCGTCGCGATGCAAGTGCACGCCAAGCCACTCGGCCCAATCGACGTGAAAGGCCTGCGGCTGCCCGTCGAAGTGTTTGAAGTGCTTAACTTGATATAACTTATTATCTTGGCAAATAGATGAATCAGAAGTCCACGTCCGCCTTCGCGCGGACGTTTTTATTTTCCCACTTAGCCTGGGCACTGTCACACCCGCGAAGCGTGACTTAAGCGCGGCTCATCAATTTATCGCACGGCTTTTCAGTTATCGCTTAACAAGCCAGAACTTTCATTTCGACGAGCGTCTCCTTCGACAGGCTCAGGACAAGTTTTACGAGGAGAAATCTCTTCATGGCCGCACCGCGAGATTTCTCACTCCGTTCGAAATGACAGCTGCGCCTGACTTTTGAAAAGCCGTGAATTTTTCGACATTAACTTTGTCGAAGGCTGGCGAGTATGTTACAATTAATTGTTGCGAACTTCATTGCCTGAGGCCAAGATGTCAGTATCAAACCACAGTGCGCGCCGCCGGCTTAGCTGGGCGGCAATCATCAGCGCACTCATTACCTTATTGGCGCTGCCCGTCGGCGCCGCGCCGCTGAAACAAGACGCGCAGGCGATCATCACCTCGCCGACTGATGGTCAAACGGTAAGCGGCAACGTCTCGATCAG
>JBGQGR010000599.1:0-2494 GCA_041497495.1 Anaerolineae bacterium
CTAAGCATTCCACCCGTCGACAGTAGTTCCATTCCCGCACTCCGCACCACCCACGGCATAGACAGTAACCCGGACTTGAAGACGATCAGCTAGAACCTCCACCGCGGTAAGCCCATTCGTCCAATGACCTTGCCAATACAGATTGCTATCCGGGAGGACAACGGCATCTGGTACGTTTTCACTTACCATCTTCTTGGTGAGTTGTTCAATCGCGCCGTTGTCCGATAAGCTGTCGCCGAAAGCAAAAATCTGGCTAATCGGTTTCTTCTGCCCGGGTGATCCGCCTCCGCCGCAACTGATGAGCAGACTACTGAGCAAGATGCTTAGGAGGAGAAGCGGCATCCTTTTCATAAGGCCCTCCAGGTTCTAAGAGAATTGCCCGTCTCAAGATGTAGCAACATAGAGCGCAAAACTAGCAATCGCCCAACAACTGCTTGAACGTTAACTGCGTACGCATTGACTCGCTCAATAGTTGGCTTGACTACGCCAGCTCTTTACTCTTCAGCAGCGGCTTCGGATCGATCATGTTCTTGGAGAGGGCGGCGGCCTTTTCGCCGAGTCCAAACGCGAGCGCGATGAGTTGCGTGAAGTAGAAAATCGGGATCTGGCCGGACTCATTTTCGGGCGCGGCGGCGTTGAGAATCTGCTGCTGTCGGCCATCGAGGTTCGCATGACACAACGGGCAGGCGACGACAACGGCTTCCGCGCCGGCCGCGCGCGCGTCGGCCAGTATGCGCGCACTGAGATCGAGCGCAATCTCGGTACGTGTCGCCGATAACGAAGCGCCACAGCACACCGTCTTGCTGCCCCACTCGATCGGCGTGGCCCCCAGCGCCGACATGAGATGATCCATCATCATTGGATATTCGGGTTGCTCGGCTTGCGTGACTTTGGGTGGGCGCGTCAACAAACAACCATAGTAGCAGGCGACCTTGAGCCCGGCTAAGCGCCGGGTGACTTGCTCCGAAATCTTATCGAGGCCGATCTGATTGACCAACACATCCAGCAGCGACCGAACGACGATCGTGTCTTTGAAGTGATAATCGATGTCGGATTCGATCTTTGACTTGAGCGCAGGCTCGTGCGCTGTTTCATACAGCGCCGTGCGAAAACGATTAAAGCACATGGCGCAGGGCAGCATGACTTCGTCCAGTCCCATTTGTTCCATGAGCGCCAGGTTCTGCATCGGCAGGCGTAGTGCCAGATCGGGATCGGTTCGATGCGCCGGCGACGAGCCGCAGCACCGCCAGCCTGCTGGCTCGATCAATTCAAGATTCAATTTTTGGGCAACAGCCTTGATGGCGTGATCGTACTCAGCGGCCATCAAATGGAGTGAGCAGCCCGGATAGTAACCGATCTGGTTGGCGCGCACCTCGATCGGCTTGGCTCGCTTGCGCCGCCGGACAAAAGCGGGTGCCAGTTTGATCTTGCCTTTGCGCATCATGTTCAAGCCCATCTTAATATCCTTGAAGGGCTGGCGTGTGCGCAGGTTCATTTCCACCATCAGGCCCAACTCGTACGCGCGACCAAGGATGTTGACGTTGCGCAAGAAGACCTTGTTGAACAGTGCGACTTCGGGCACTTTCGATTTGATGCCGCGTTGACCGGCCTCGGCTACCAAAAAGTCCATGACCTTGGCCACGTCGATGCCTTGCGGGCAGCGCGTGGTGCAAGTCTGACACGAGGCGCACAGCCACGGCGTCTTGGCAGTCAACGCGAGGTCGTCTAGGCCCAGTTGCGCCGCGCGCATGACTTGGTTGGGAGCGAGATCGAAGTATTCTGCCAGCGGACAACCTGATGTGCACTTGACGCACTGATAACACAGAAAGACGTTCTCGCCCGTCGCCGATCGAATTCGCTCGGCCAGATCGGTATTCAATTCGGTGATCGTCATCGCCCTCCAATCAAAAGCGATCTACAGATGACACGGCTGTCGCGGAATTAGTCTGCAAAGTCTCAGCCGAGCAATCCGTGGTTAATCGTTGTCTCAATTCCCATTAAAGGTTGGCCTCGGCAGCAGACCCACTTTCTCCATCAGGATGGGCACGGCCTCTTCCCATTCGATCGCCATGATGTGAACACCGGCCACGCCTTCGATCTCGCGCATCTGTGCGATCATCTCAACGCAGATCTTGATGCCTTCGTCTTTGTACGCCGCTGCTTTCGCTTTTTTATCTTCGAGGCCTTGACCCGCCGCTTCCATCCGTGCGACGATCTCATTCGGCACATCCATGCCCGGCACCTGATCGCGCATGTATTTGGCCGCGCCGGGCGTCTTCAGCGGACCCACGCCGGCCAGGATGTGGACCTGCTCATGCACCCCCAGATCGACGACGCGCTTCATGAACTCGCGGAACTTTGGCACATTGAAGATCATTTGGGTCTGGATGAAGTCCGCCCCCGCTTTCGCCTTCTTGCCCAGCCGATAGGGCCGCCAATCGAACGGATCACTAAATGGATTCTCGGCCGCGCCGACGAAGAAACGCGGATTCGC
>JBGQGR010000600.1:0-2488 GCA_041497495.1 Anaerolineae bacterium
ATTCGTTGTGGATATTCGGTCAACATCAAATCCAGCAATTCGGTAGTGTCCCTATATGGGGTGGATAAGGTTTTGGCGCGTCGAAAATAGTGCAAAACAAGCGCTTTCTGAACGGAAAAATCGCTTCCACCCGTTATAGGGACACTACCAGCAATTCGAGTGCGCCTGATATTGTTTGCGGCGTATTGGCCTCTTGCAAATAAAAGGCTTGTATTCTGAGATACTGCGCTCGGCCGGCTTGTCGGCTGCGATTGAAGCGCGCGAAGAATTCATCGTGATCTTGCGGTGTCCACGATGTTTTACGATACCAAGTGTGCCTATCCCCGCTCTTATTTGGTGACATGCTATCTTGATTGTGTGCGAAATGTAAGATTCTTAAGCCGCGCGATGGAGCAAGTTATTAGCCAACTCTCTCAATGCTTGAACTGCGTCGTTGTGTGCACCCGTCGCCTCGAGCGCATCGAGTGCGCGTTGATGATGCAGCGCCGCGATCGATTCGGCGTATTCACGTGCGCCGAGTTGCTCGAGTTGACGAATGACTTGCTCAACATCGATCGTCGATTCAGCGTACAGGTGTTGCAGTTCGACACTACGCGGCAAGCCATACGCGACCGGCAGCGATTTCTTGTGATGCAGAATATCGTTGCCGGCCGCTTTGCCGGTAACTTTCGGATCGCCCCAGATGCCAAGCAGATCGTCTTCAATTTGAAAAGCGTAGCCGAGTTCGTGGCCGAAGCGGTCAAACTGATCGATCTGCTCGCTGCCCGCGACGATCGCGCCGATGGCGCAGGCACCCGCGACGAGCGCCGCGGTCTTGCCGCCGATCATCCGCAGGTATTCGTCTTCGGCGATCATCGATCGCGATTCGAAACTCAGATCGAGGTGTTGGCCTTGCGTTAAAGCCAGGCATGCTTGATCGAAGCGTTCGCGCACGACCAACCGTCGAGGTGGTGGAACATTTCGGCTAACCATGCCGCTTAAGGCGATGTGTGACAAAGTGAAGAGTGCGTCGCCTGCATTGATCGCTTGCGATTGTCCCCAAACCGCCCACAACGTTGCGCGCCCGCGCCGAGTGCGATCGCCGTCTTCGATGTCGTCGTGGATCAGCGAGAAGTTGTGCAGCAACTCGATCGCGGCGGCGGCGGGCAGGGCGGACCCCCATTCGCCGCCGGAGGCTTCGCAGGACAACAGCGCGAAGATCGGACGCAGGCGCTTGCCCGCATCAGAGCGAGCAGGCGCGAAGTCTTGATTGACCCAACCTAAATGATAATGGAGCATGCCGTAATAAATTTTCAAGGCCGGGTCAGCAGGCGCGGTGACGACATGGCGCATCTCGTCATCGATGGCGGGCAGATATTTGGCGAAGTAAGTTTGGAGATTGGAGGTTGGAGGTTGGAAGTTGGAAGTTGGAGAAGCCATTCGGCAATCTATTTCGTCGTCATTGCGAGGAGTGCCGGAGGCACGACGAAGCAATCTCAATTCATCGTCGTGGAGATTGCTTCGCTCGCAATGACGGCGTCCATAATTTTGATCTTCACTCAATCTTACATTTTGATCAATGGGGTTTTTTTAAGTGAGGCGACATCGCCCGCGCCTGTGGCGAACATAGCTATCCTCAGCACGCGGATCGTTTCTTCCAACGTCTCGGCGACAGCATCGACCGAAACGGCCGCCGCTTTGAGGAACGGCCCGGCCATACCGCCGATCGATGCGCCGAGCGCGATCGCTTTGGCAATGTCGATGCCGGATCGAATTCCACCCGACGCAATGATTGGCAAATTGGGCGCGGCGCGTTTGACCATTTGGATCGATTCACTCGTTGGGATGCCCCAATCGCGGAAGGCGGCGGCGACGCGCTTATGAAGATCGTCGGGTGCGCGGAACAATTCGACCTGGCTCCACGACGTGCCGCCCGATCCGGCTACGTCGATCGCGGTGACACCCGCATCGGCTAACATTTTGGCGGCTTTTTCGCTGATGCCCCAACCCACTTCTTTGCCGATGACGGGAACATCGATCGATTTGCAGACCGCTTCGATCTTCTTCACGAGTCCAGCGAAATTCACATCGCCTCCAGGCTGCACCGCCTCTTGCAGCGAATTGAGATGCAAGATCAATGCATCGGCTTCGATCATATCGACGACGCGTTTGCATTCATCGACGCTGTAACCATAATTGAACTGCACCGCGCCGAGATTGGCGAACAGCAAAATATCAGGCGCGACCGATCGAACCTTGAAAGTGTGCGCCGTATCTGGTCGAACGAGACCGGCTCGCTGCGAACCGAGGCCCATGGCAATGCCGTAGCGTTGTGCAGCTTGAGCGAGGTTGAGATTGATCTGCTGGGCTTGATCGGTGCCGCCGGTCATCGAGGAGATCAGCACCGGGGCCTTGAGGGTTTTACCGAACAATCCGGTGCTGAGATCGATCGATTTGAGATCGAGTTCGGGCAAAGCCTGATGGATGAAGCGGTAGCGCTCGAAGCCGA
>JBGQGR010000601.1:0-2486 GCA_041497495.1 Anaerolineae bacterium
CCAGCCGATGGTGAAGGTGAGACTGGTTGGAACGGCTTGTAGTAACATGACGGCCTCCTCGTGACGATGATGCGAGGATTATAGCACGGGTGATGCGAGGTGATCGTCAATCAGTTACCGATCGGGATTTTCTCACCCAGCACTGGCAGTGGATGAGTCACGTTCACATCGAGCCAAGCCTCAGCCATCGCTGCCGCTTCGCGAATCGACCACCATGTCTGCGAACTGGTGGTGTAATCGTGTCGATCGGCCAAGACGCCGATACTGTCCAGGCCGAGTGAGTTGCACAGGTACAACGCACGATCGAGATGAAAGGCTTGTGTCACCAAAATAGCGCGCTTTACGCCGAAGATGTCGCGGGCACGAAAGCAGCTATCGTATGTGCGGCGGCCCGCGTAGTCGAGCACCAGCGCGTCAGCCGGCACACCCAGTTGCAAGGCGGTCTGCCGCATCACTTCCGGTTCGTTGTAGTCCATGAAGCGATTGTCGCCGGTCAGCAGCAACTTGCTGACTCTGCCCGCTTTATACAGATCGACAGCGGTGGCTACCCGATCATATAAGATCGGCGTTGGTCCGCCATTACGTTCCAAGCCTGCGCCAAAGACAATGGCAATGCGGGGTTGATCGTCGTTAGGCAGGGCAGTGACATTTGCGTATATGCGATTAGCATAAACTGACCGCGTCAATTCATTTAAGGCGAGGATCGCGACCAGTGATACAAGGCCAATAATGAACAACACGGCGATGAGGCGTTTGAGCGTGAGTTTCAACATGATGAAGGATTATAGCATGCGGCGACATCGATAAAATAAGAACCCTGCGAGGTTTTGAATCATCGCAAGGTTCATTTCCACTTAGCCCAACCGCTCAATCTGCTCTTTCAATTTCGTAGCGCGGGCTTGATAATCCGCCAACTTGTCACGCTCTTTTTGCACGACGGGCGCAGGCGCTTTGTTCGCAAAGTCGCTCGATAGCAGTTTGTTCAAGCGATCGATCTGCGATTGCACCTCGGCCTGTTCTCTGTTCAATCGCTCGCGCTCGGCGGCGACATCGATCATCTGGGACAGCGGCAAGTAGAGTGTGACCTGTCCGAGTACGATCGGCAGCGCGCCCGACGGGCTGCTTTCTAAACGCGGAGCGATATACAGCGCGTCGGGATCGAGCCGGGTCAGGAAGCAAAACTCGGCGCGCTGCGTTTCAAAGAGAGTGTGCTTGTCTGCAGAGACGATCATCGCCGCGAGTTTTTTGCCCGCCTCCACGTTTCTTTCGGCGCGCGCGTTGCGGATCGATCGGATGGCATCCATCAGCAGGTTCATGTCCGCTTCGGCTGGCAGATCGATCGGGCCGGGCTGCGGCCACTCGGCGATGATCAATGCTTCCGGCCACGCTTTATTTCTCGTTGCCTTTTTGAGGTTCTGCCAAATCTCTTCGGTTACAAATGGGATGAACGGATGCAGCAAGCGCAGTGTTTGATCGAGTACCTGCACCAGCACGGCCAACGTTCTCGATCGCGCTGGCTGATCGTTCGAGTTCAAGGCGATCTTCGAGAGTTCGATATACCAATCGGCGTATTCGCTCCAGAAGAAATCATAGGCTTGGCGTCCCGCTTCGCCGTATTGATACTCATCCATCAAGCGCGTCACGCTGGCGATGGTATTGTTCAAGCGGGACAAGATCCATTTTTCTGGAAGGTGGAGGTTAGATGTTGGACGTTGGAGGTCGGAGGGCGCTTTTCCAATTTCCAACTTCCCACTTCCAACTCCCAATTTAGAAATTACAAAGCGAGCGGCATTCCAAATCTTGTTGGCAAAGTTGCGGTTCGATTCAACGCGGCTCATACCCAGGTTGAGATCGTTGCCGGGTGTGCCCGCGGTGATGAGCGTGAAGCGGAAGGCATCGGTACCGAATTCATCGAGTAATTGCACCGGATCGATCGCGTTGCCAAGCGACTTGCTCATCTTGCGGCCATGCTCATCGCGCACGAGGCCGTGCAGGTAAACGGTGTGGAACGGCGGCTGACCCGTCATCTCCAAACCGAACATGATCATGCGCGCGACCCAGAAGAATAAAATGTCGTAACCGGTTTCGAGCACGCTGGTCGGATAGAATGTTTTCAGATCGGGCGTTTCATCCGGCCAGCCCAAAGTTGAGAACGGCCACAAGCCCGATGAGAACCACGTATCGAGCACGTCCGGGTCTTGCTGAAGGTTTTTGTCGCCGCACTGCGGACAGGCAGTCGGATCGATCCGCGCGGCAAATTCATGTCCATGGCCGCACGTCCAAACTGGAATGCGGTGCCCCCACCACAACTGCCGGCTGATGCACCAATCTTTGATGTTCTCCATCCAGTTGTAATAAACTTTTTCAAAACGCTCCGGCACGATCTTGATTGCGCCCGATCGCACCGCTTCGATCGCCGGTTCGGCCAGCGGCTTGATCTTCACGTACCATTGCGTGGACATCATCGGTTCGATGATCTCGCCGCC
>JBGQGR010000602.1:0-2474 GCA_041497495.1 Anaerolineae bacterium
AGGCTGCCGTAAGTGCTATTCCTGTGGACATAGTGAGTGTTGATAAAAAACGTGGCGGCACGCAGCGCGTAACTGGCGCCACGATGATTTAGTTCTGATTTAATTGTGGGGCGAGGTTACCTCGCCCCAACTTTTTATTGAGGCAGCGTAAATCGAATCGTTGTGCCTTTGCCCACTTCGCTCTCCGCAAAAATTTCTCCGCCATGTGCGGCGATCAAATTCTTCGCAATGGCTAAGCCTAGCCCCGTTCCGCGCGAATCACTGCCTTTGTAGAATCGATCGAAGATGTGCGGCAAGTCTTCTGGCGCAATTCCTTGACCTGTATCACTAATTGAAACACTGATTTGTTGATTCGCTGACTCGCACCTAATCCGAATCGATCCATCACGCGGCGTGTAGCGCAGCGCGTTGGCGATTAAGTTCTCTAAAACTTCTCTTATCCGCGCGGGATCGACCTCGATCGCCGGGGTAGAAGCAAGATCGGTCGTTATTGAAATGCTTGCGGCATCCGCCTGCGGACGAAACGCGGCCACAGTATGATTGATCAATTCACCAATATCAGTTGATTCTTTTTGCAATTTCAATGCGCCGCTTTCGGCTAAAGCGATAGTGCGCAGATCATCGATGACGCGCGAGAGCAGCCGCGTCTCACTCAGAATCGATTCGACGCGATCCCGATCGAGAGGATACACACCATCGAGCATGCCCTCGAGGTTGCCTTGAATCACAGTGAGTGGCGTTTTCAATTCGTGCGTGACATCGGCCAGCATGTTGCGGCGCGATTCTTCGTTTGATTGCAAGCGCGTCGTCATCGCGTTGAACGATCGGGTGAGCGCACGCACCTCGCGTGGACCGCGTTCCCGTACGCGGATCGAATAATCGCCGTCGGCGACCCGGCCGGAGGCTTCCATCAATTCGCCGATGGGCGCGATCGTTCGGCGTAGCGCGCGCGAGATATTGAATAAGATCACGATGCCGAAAATGATCGCTAGTGTGCCTAGCGGCGCGGCATTTGGCACGATGACCGTGCCCACAAATCCACCGATGAGCCACCATACAAAAGAGGCGAGGCCGCATAACAGCGCGAGTGCAAACAAGATCAAGCCGCCGATGCGGAAGAAAAAGCGACGCGGCATCATACGCCACATCTGGCGTGGTTCAGTCGGCGGCCACTGTTCATTCTCAGGCCACCATGACGGGCGTTGTCGGCGGAAGTGACGAGGGCGCATAATTGTTTATGCGTCGTTGCGAGGAGTGCACAGGCACGACGAAGCAATCTCAATGGATTATCAGGGAGATTGCCACGCCGCGCAGAGCGCGGCTCGCAATGACGCTACGCTCACTTTTCGGCAAACTTGTAGCCCACACCATACACCGTCAAAATGTAACGCGGCTCGCGCGGGTTCGATTCGATCTTGCGGCGGATATTCTTGATGTGCGCGTCGATCGCGCGCTCGTATGATTCAAACGCGACGCCATGCACTGCATCGAGTAATTGCGCACGCGTGAAGATTCGACCGGGCTGCCTCACCAGCGTTGCGAGCAATTCAAACTCAGTCGGCGTGACTTCAATGTCTCGATCATCGATCATTACTTTCATGCGCGGTATATCGAGCGTGAGATCGGCGGCGCGGATAATATCCGATCCGCTTGAAGCAACTTCCATTCGACGCAAAACAACGCGCACACGCGCAACGAGTTCTTTCGGGCTGAATGGTTTGGTGATGTAATCGTCCGCGCCAATCTCAAGCCCGATCAATTTATCCGTCTCTTCAGCGCGTGCGGTCAGCATGATGATCGGCACATTGGAGAATTTGCGGATCGATCGGGTAACATCCAGCCCATCCATTTCCGGCAGGCCGAGATCGAGGACGATGAGATCGGGCTTTTCGGCGCGTACGATCGACAGCGCGGTCTTGCCGTCATTAGCCGTTACAACTTCGAAGCCCGCGTGCTCTAAGTAGTCGCGGGCCAGTTGAACGATCTTGGGTTCGTCATCGACGACGAGGATTTTCTTCATAGATTGATATGCTCAAGGCGGACGACAGTCTGCCGATGTCAAGCCGCTGGACTGTCGTCCGGCTGGAGCGTTAGTGCAATCATTTCCGCACTAAAGTGTACCACGCCGCGCTACATTTGCCTCGAGTGAGGCCGTCCGCCACGTTGATCAGATCGAACGCTGGGTTGAAATAGTGTTTGGCTTCTTCGATCGATAAATGGTACTTGCCCCAAAAATTCAGGTTCTTCAAACGCCCGCGCTCAGCCTGATTAGGTTTTGTTATTCTATTCCACAGTGATGACTACTTTTCCTTTGGCGTGTCCTTCTCCAAGATACCGAAGCGCTTCAGCAGCCTCACTTAACTGGTAGCATCTATCGATAACAGGGACGATTTTGCCCACTTCCAGAAGCTCTTTGAGAATAACCAAATCTTTTTGGTTTCGTTTTGCCATTCCGGCTCCCATTTTCTTGCCCC
>JBGQGR010000603.1:0-2469 GCA_041497495.1 Anaerolineae bacterium
GATGAAGCCGAGCGCGAAGAATTTTTGCGCCAGGTCGTAGCGATCAATTCGCAGCATCCGACCGCAGCGCCCGGCCTGCAAAAATTAGTCATGCAGCGCCGCGCGAAATTGTCCGCGCAAGTGACGGGGCTGGCGAGCGCGCAAGCAGCTGCGCTGGCCGCACTGCCGATCGACGCGCAGCGAGCTGCGCCCCGCCGATCGGGTTTATTGCGATCCAATCCGCTGACCGGCCGGCGCATGAATCCGCGCACGCGTCAATCGATCTTCTTCATCGGCGGCGGGATCGTGATCGCGATTCTGGCTTTCCTCGTTTTATCGAATCTGCGTGTGCCCAGCGTCGAAAACATTGTGCCGACCAACACACCGACATCGACAATCACTCGAACACCGACGGCGACGATACCGGCAACATGGACCTCGACGCCCACTTGGACACCCACACCCTGCCCGCTCAAAATTTGCACCGCGACGCCGACGGTTACGCGCACGCCGACGGTTACGCGCACGCCGACGGCGACGCGCACGCCAACGAATACACGTACACCCACTTTGACGCCATCGAACACGCCGACGCGAACGCCATCGGCAACGCCCACCCATACGTCGACACCGACAGAGACAGCGACGCCCACCGCCGCGCCGACAAAGACTTCGACGCCGACGGTGACTGCAACCAAGACAATAACATTCACGCCTTCATCGACGCCCAGCCTCACGCCGACGAAAATCGTGACCGTGACCATGACCTCGACGATTACGGCTACACCCTCACAGACCTCAACACCAACCGCAACTCCGATCAAATAAACCGAAGGGCTGTATAATCTTAAGCAACTTAAGACCGATCAATCCAGCGGCGATCGCTTCGTCATCGCGCAGCTAAGCAGCACCCAGGGAGGTGGGCATGCCGAGCAGAATTTTCAAGATCGGCGGGGTGTTCCTCGCGCTGGTCATCCTGATCATCATCGGCGCGATCGTCTTCATCAACAATCTACCCGAAGTAGCCGAACAACTGAAAGCAAATGCCAGTCCGGTGATCGTCACGCTGACCCAGCCGCTGAACGGCAGCACCTGGGAACGCAATCTGCCGATCCCGATTGAAGCGTCGGCGATGCCGTTTACGTCGGTGGCTTCGATCGAATTGTGGGTCGATGGCACGCAGACACAAACGCTAACGTCGAAGACTGGATCGGCAGAGTGGACTGTTGCACTTCAGACCGAAGGCGAGCATACATTTTTCGTCCGCGCGATCGATACGAAAGGCCGCGTCGCCAACTCGAACGTCGTGCGCGTCAGCGCCTCACACGCAACTGATCCGGGCGCAACCCTGCTTCAACCGGCCAAGTCCGGTGACACGATCGCCAGTCTCGCCGCGAATTTTCATACGACGCCGCAAGACATTATTGATTTGAATCCCGGCCTCGATCCCGCTGCCGCGCTGCCGCCCGGCAATCCGATCAAGATTCCGATTCAACCGCCACCAGTAGCGCCCGTGAACAATCCGACCTCGCCCCTCACGCCGAGCGGGCCAATTCAACCGGGATCGAACAAACCGCCGGGCAAATTCGCTTTTTGGGTTAGTCAGTTCTTTTCGCCCAAGCCGCCGGTCGCGCCTGAGCTAGCCTTGCAGGTAAATCAATGCGCGGTAAACTTGTCCATCACGCCGAAATCGAAACTCGCGCAAAGCACCAATGTCTATCGCTTCGATGCGGCGGCGAATGTCTTCATCAAGATTGCGACTCTGGCCGATAGCAACGGCAGCCCGATCGGGTACACTGACCCCCATCGGAATGGCCACGTGCTGTACTATGTGTCCGCCTTCAATGCGGCCGGCGAATCGCCCAGCAACATCGTCAGCACCGACATCACTGATCCAGTTTGTCTGACGCCGTTTTGGATCGGCGTCAAGTTAGGCAAGACCCCGCCCAAACTGACACAGTTTGTTGGCACGAATCCGATTATCATCCCGACGAAATACGATCAGGCCTATTTTTATCTTTCGATCAACAACAGTGGATCGTTCCGCCTGCCGCCAGATCCGAACACGTTTCTCACCCTGCCCGATGGCTTCTTCATTCCCGACGAGCAGATCAAGACTTTTGTTCAACCCGCTGCCGAAGATTTAGCAGTTGAGATCGATGCGTGGGGCTGGAGTGCCGGACAGTTACTGCACATTGGCACTTTCCAGCGAACGGTGCCTGCACTCAAACAGAAAAATACTGCACCCGCCGATTACACGGCCAGCGAATTGAGACTGTGTGATATTGTGAATACGATCTATTGTGGCAGCGAAGGACTGAGCGAGTATGTCACCGAAGCCTCATCCTCCGATTACGTGGCCTGGCCGTTCCGCTGGCTGCCTGATCCCTCGAATGCCGATCACGGTCTGTGGCAAGTTGCGGTCAGCGCTTTTCCCAACGATTGTGATGTTAATCCACCGGGCCTCATCGCCTCAGGCCAGCTCGATGC
>JBGQGR010000604.1:0-2466 GCA_041497495.1 Anaerolineae bacterium
CTTGCCAACTGTCAGAGAGATTTCTCGCCGCGAAAAAGAATGCGGCGCGAAATGACAGAGCGATCGTGGTGGGTTAAAAAACGGAACACGCGCCGCGCATCATCCGCCGAATGCTTCTTTCTGAATTGTATACTTCTCCATGTTCTTCATATTCACGGTCACCCCTAGGCCGGGTGTGACGGGAACAGTCAGCGTCGAATCGGGATTCAAGGTAAATAGCGGTTCGGCAATATCTTCGGCATAATATCGATTGCTGGCGCTGATGTCGCCGGGCAGTGTGAAGTTGGCGAGCGACGCAAGCGCGATGTTGCCCGCTCGACCGATGCCGGTTTCCAGCATGCCGCCGCACCAGACAGGCATCTTGCGCGACTGACACAGATCATGGATACGCCGCGATTCGGTGAAGCCGCCTACCCGCGCCGGTTTGATATTGATGATCTTGCATGCGCCTAACTCAATTGCCATGACCGCATGACCGAGTGAATGGATCGATTCATCAAGGCAGATCGGCGTATGAAGATGCGGCTGCAATTTAGAGTGTTCGTAAATATCATCCCAACCGAATGGCTGCTCAATCAACAGTAACTTGTAATCGTCCATCGCTTCGAACAACGGCACATCCGGCATTCGATAAGCTGAGTTCGCATCGACTTGCAATAGGATTTTCGGGAACTTGGCGCGCACACGTTTGACGATCTCCAAATCGTAACCGGGTTTGATCTTGATCTTGATGCGGCCATAACCTTGCACGAGATAATTTTCGATCTTTTTGATTAAAGTGTCCGCCGATTCCTGAATGCCGATGCTCACGCCGACTGCGACTCGATCGCGCGTGCCGCTTAACGCCTTCGATAACGAAATGTTATTTGCTTGAGCCACGATGTCCCATAAAGCCGCCTCAAGTCCGTGCCGCGCCATATTATGCCCGCGCAGCAACTCGCCGATCTCGACTGCCTGCCCAACATCGACCGGCTTGCCCACCAATTGCGGCACTAGAAAATCTTTTAGCGCGTGCCATGCAGTCGTCGTCGTCTCGTACGAATAGCCGAAACCGCGCGACACCGGGCACTCGCCCCAGCCTGTCAATCCATCTGCCTCCACGCGGACGATCACGCAGTCGCGATCGTGCTCGACGCCGAACGAAGTTTCGAACGGTGCGGTCAGTTTCATGCTGACGATGCGAAGTTCAATGCGGTCAATATTCATTCGAAGTTCCTTGAAGGGCGATATGTGACAAGCGACGAGTGATGCGTGAAAACGATTTGTGTGGTGTGTAAAGAAGCAGAACACGCAACACGCACTACGAGTTTAACGTGCTTTCACTCGACTCGATCTTTTGCAGCAGATAAAAACTTCGCGCGGGTGGTCCCGGCTCATACACAAAATCGATCACGCTGAAGCCGCGCGCGAAAGCAGGCTCGCAGATCGATCGAACTTGTTCGCGCCATGCGCGGGCGAGATCGCTTTTCGTTTTCTTGATCGCTTGGAAATCGCTCGGGAATTCCAGCAACGCCCGATCGGCCGGCAGCGGCTTTACGCTCTCTGCGCAAACCAGCAAACCATTTTCATCGAACTTGGCCGGATTCAAGATCGCTGTGCCGGCTTCTGTATAATGATGCAACTGCAATGGTGGACGCTGCTGCTTCAAGCGCGTTTCGACGCGGCGGCTGGCGATCCACCAATCCACTTGAAATCGATCGGTCGCCAGACCTTGATTCAAACCGTCGCGCAGATCGCCATACACGTTGCGCAGATACGTGTTGCTCACCGCGCCGAGTTTCAAAATATTCAACCGCGCATTTTTGCTTTCAAGCGGATCATAAGTCCAAGTGATCAAGCGCAAACTTTGAATGTGCACAGCCTCTCGCTGCGCCAGCTTCAACGCGTAGCCCACACCCCGGCCTTGCCATTCCGGTAGGACGCCCATTTGATGCGAGCAATGTTTTAATCGAACGGCGACGGGCGCTTCCGGCCCGAAGCGGTGTTCGCCCGCGCCCAAGAAGCCAAACACAAACCCGATCAGTTGTGATCCGCTGAACGCGCCCAACACGATACCGCCATTCTTCGCCGCAGTCAGCATGACATGAGTAGGTGTGACATCCAGATCGTCGCTGTTCCAAACGGCGCGTTGCAAATCTTCTGCGGCGTGGAATTCATCAATGCTGTGCAGTGGACGAATTTCAAACTTAGCCATGATCGATGCGTAGGCCTAGCGAGCGCGACGAGAGTGCGGTAATAAATAATCAAGTGAGGCGGACATGCGTGCCGGTGTGAAGTCGAATTGATACGCAACAGAATCCAGCGTCGTCGTGCGATCGATCGCCAGCAGATCGAGTTCGGTGGCGGTGTACAATAGGCGGCCATTCAACAAGCCGCGAATAAATTGTGCGAAACGCAAGGCAGTGGGCGGGTGCATATAGCGCAGCCGGCGTCGATGGTGCGTGGCCTCGGCGATGGTGTTGACGA
>JBGQGR010000605.1:0-2444 GCA_041497495.1 Anaerolineae bacterium
AAGCCGCGCGCGAGTTATTGTCAATCTATGGTCAATTGCTCAATCGACCGAGAGGATGAGAGACAGAGCGATCGAGAGATCAGCTCTCAATCGCGCGTTCTCTCTGTCTCTCACTCAGACGCAATCATGCTACAATAACTTTCAGCCACTCATGACATTCAAATTAGACTTCGGCCTGCAAGGAGGCAGCATGGCAAACGATTTGTGGATCATCGCTCCAACCGGTGTATCGTTCCGATCGCAGCCGAGTTCAACCGCCAGCGTTGTGTTGGGCGTGGCTTTCGGCCAGCACGTGACGGCGCTGAATACCGAATCCGTAGTCGATGCCAGTGGTCGATCGTGGCTGCAAGTGCGAACGGACTCCGGATCGATCGGTTTCATCGCCGCGAGTTTGAATGGCGATCGATTGGTCAGCAATACCAAGCCGGTCGATCCGTTTGTCGTGCAAGTGCTCGATACGCAAGTCGTGCGCGATGCGGGCGGCTTGGCGGTGCGCGATCGACGCGACATCACGCTGAATCCGATCGATCAAGTGCAGCCCAACGAAAAACTCACGGTCTTCGTGCGTTTGATCGAAGCCGATAACACACCGTGGCTGTGGGTCTTATCGCCGCGCGGTCAATATGGCTGGGCGCGCGAGCAGGTCATGGGCGTGACGCTCGTGAGCAAAGCGGGCAGCACCCTGCCGCCAACGAACGCGACAACTCCAACCTCAACAACCGATGTGTGGGTCAATTCGGATATCGGCTTGAACTTTCGCGACAGACCGAGCGGCAACTTGATCGCGGTGCTGCCGAATGGACAACACCTCACCGCGATCGGATCGCCCAATCCACCGGATGCAAACGGCACCGTGTTTCAACAAGTTCGAACCGATGCCGGTCAAACAGGTTACGTAGCCGCCGTCTATCAAGGCTTGAGTTTGCTCACGACCACTCAACCGATTCCGCCGGTCTCGGTGGTACCATGGGGCAAATGCTTGGCGGGTGTGGGCATGGCCGATCCGCGCCCGTTCAATTCAACGGATAAGAGCATGATCCAAAAGAGCAAGATCGAGGCGTTCAAGATATTCACGTTGGGCGATGCCGATGAAACCAAATCGCTGATCAATGATCTGCGCAAGATCCGAGCGGATATGTTCATCGTCGCCCGATTGTTCTTCAAGCCCGATGCGGATAACAAACCGCACTTCAGTCCGCAGAATTTTGTGGACACCATCAATACCGGCATGTCTGCTTGCTATGCAGCCGCTGTGCGTTACTTCGAGGTCCATAATGAACCGAATCTAACGGACGAAGGCATGGGCTGGAACTGGACGGATGGGACAGCCTTCGGCACTTGGCTGATACAAGTGTTGAATATCCTTCGGCTAAAATTTCCGGAGGCAAAATTGGGCTATCCGGGTTTATCACCACAACCGAACGTGCCGGGCTTCATCAACGGATCGGCCAGCGCAATTGCGCAATGCGATTGGATCGGCGCGCATTGTTACTGGCAGACTCCCACCGCGATGCAGACCGACAGTGACGGCCTGTACTGGCGTCGATTCCGCGCACAGTTCCCGGATAAATTATTGATGATCACCGAGTTCAGCAACAACACGGCAAATGTTTCGGCTGATCAAAAAGGCCAGCAGTATGCGCAATACTATCAGCTGCTGCGGCATGAGAACAACCTCGGCGCGGCCTTCTCATTCGCATTGAATTGGCCGGGGCAGGATCAGAATCGAGAAGGCTGGGTCTTCAACAACGGCGAAACCGCGATCGGCACCACGGTCGGCGCGAAGATCAATCAGGCGGGATTCTTGGCGTAAGAACATCTCGCGCAAAGTCGCAAAGACACTAAGTAGATTTGAATAACCACAGAGACGCAGAAAACACGGAGATAAATAATTTCTCTGGACGCCCTGTAACTCCGTGGTTTTATTTCATCCCATCGGAACTACATTCGAATAATGACGCGGGAACAGAATATTCAGCAGTGCGGCGGCATCTTCATCCGCAAAGCAATCGGCAAAGGCGTAATCCAAGTCCGCTAACGATCGATGCCCGAAGAGTAGTTGCAAAAAAGTGTGCGGCGGGAACATAGCGTTATCGGAGTCGTCAGGCGACCACGCTTCAGCCGTAATATGTCCATCGTCGAAGATCAATTGAACGCCACGCATATGTTCAGTGATTTTCAATGCACCCGTGTGTCGGCTCAGCGCTGAGGCCTCCACTCTCGCTTCAAGCACGGGCGCGATGAGATTGATCAAGTCCGGCACAGCCGGCACGCGCACATACCAGCCATACGTTGGTCGATTTTTGTGAAAGAGATACGGCGCAGCTTCGAAGGCTGGATGCTCACTGCCCAATCTGAAATACAACGCCTCGAGAGGCTTGCTCTGTGCCTGCGCTTCGGCCTCCGCGATCGACTTCAATGACCGCAGCGTGAACGGCAGCACG
>JBGQGR010000606.1:0-2427 GCA_041497495.1 Anaerolineae bacterium
CCGATCGTGTTGATCGTCCTCGGTGGCTGGTTGCTGCTGCGCAACTTCTATCGACCACGATCGATACAATAAAAGACATTTACCGCCAAGACGCGAGGGCGCGAAGAAAACAATTGAGCAAGAAGCCCCACTTCTATAACAGAGGTGGGGCCTTTGTGCAGCTTTAATTGGAGTCGATCAGTATCGATCGATCACCACGTTTCCATTTCCAGCTTGGCGACTTCAGCAAAGTGAGCGTCGCGGGTCGCCAATGTTAAACCGTATTGCATCGCCATCGCTGCGATCCAAATGTCATTGTCCGGTATAGGCTTGCCCTTGATGCGCAAGGCGTTCTTGATTTCGCCGTATCGTCGCGCGGTGTCTGTATTGCAGTCTAGCACAATGACTCGATCGATCAAGCTTTCAACCCTTGCAATGTTTTCCGTCTTCCGCGCGGATTTTTGCGCGCCGAAAAATAACTCGCCAGCTACGGTAGTGGTCAGTAAGATTTCATCAGCAGTGTTGAATCGATCGACGACTGATGGCTCTCCGCTGAAAAAAGCAATGACCACATTCGTATCGAGCAGGTAGCTACCACTCACGCTCATCCACCTGCTCGCAGCCTTGTTCAATTGCTTCGCGCATTTCGCGGGCGTCTTCCGCCGAGAGTGTTCCAGCTAATGCGAGCAAGTCTTTGCCCGCCACTGAGCGTGGACGAATAATCGCTGTCTTCAAGTCTTCACGCAGCGATCGCGACAATGATTCCAATAGCATCAAGCGTTCATTGAGCGGCATGTGCTTAAATTGTGAGGCAATTTCTGTATACGTCACGGTACACCTCCACTACCATAATTATACGCCAATTAGATCACTTTCATCAACAACGCGCCGATCAATCCACCCAAGCCCCAGCCGACGATCACATCCGATAGATAGTGCACGCCCAACGCGATCCGCGCCACTCCGACGAGCACTGCCCAGACTAACAGATACAGCAACAAATATGGATAGAGCATACCCAACACAATCGCCAGGCCGATCGAGCGCGCGGCGTGACCGGATGGAAATGAATGTTCGTCAAGCGTCATCGTCGAGATGCCCCGATCTTCGGTCGGTCTGCGCCGTTTCACTGTAGCCTTGATAGCAATCACCGCCGCGGCGATGATCAACACGACGATGGCGATCACGCCCGGCAGAAATCTCTCGCCGCGATACCACAACACGACGGCGATAGTCGCCCACGTGAGACTATCGCCCGTGTGCGCGATGACGAGCGCGACCAAGCGCAGCGCGCCTTGTTTAGGAAGTTGAAGGTGGGCCGAAAGAGAGCGATCAATTCCTAATGTTCCATCGACAATTGATTTGATCATGAACCATTCTGCTTTTCTAAAGTTGTGAAAGCATCCTGAGCGAAGTTGCGAATCGATTAGATTCGCAATGCAGTCGAAGGACGCGCTTGCTCGAAGACCGCTCCTTCGACTGCGCTGTGAATCCTTTGGATTCACAGCTCCGCTCAGGATGCTTCATTCTTGTTTAATGCGATCCTCGCAATATCCAGCTGAAACGGCTTATCCACATCCATGCCAATCTCGGCGTGCGGCGTCTCGATCGCCTTGCACTTGACGCCCATAATTTTTTCGGCGCGCTGCTCGGCGGCGGCGATCGTCAGGCGACCGAGCAGTAGGTTAAACAAAGTGCCATAACCTGCTAACGCTGCTTGTTGAAAAACATTTTTTCTTCGTTCGAGTAATTTATCCCACAATTTACGCGATTCGCTGCTCATCACGCGACCGCTTATCATATTGATATTGCCCCCGCAGAAAACTCCATCCCGCAGGCGCGTGTACGATCGTTTTGAAGTTGGAAACTTTGCCAGCATCGTCGCATTGCGAACGATACTGTAATACACATCATGATCGGTGACCAACATCTGGTCGATGTGATCATCGACGATCGATGTGGTGATCAGCGGAATGTCGCAGGCAGCAATCAGGATTCGATGCTTGTCTGACGTATCTTGAAGCGCGCGCTCCACTCCGGCGATGTAATTCTGCATCAACGATCCGCGTTGCGGCACAAAGACCACCGGCTTGGGGCCGAAGTCGATCCCGACTGATTGATCCAGCCCGACGATGATCAATCGATCGATGTGGTGTGATCCGATCAACGCATCGGTCACCCATTTGATCATCGGCTTATCGCCGATCGGGATCAAGGCTTTGCGCTCGACCTTGGTATATTCGAGAAGCGCATCGACTTTGCCCGGCGTCGATCCGGCGCTGATGACGACGTCCAATGCCCCTCCCTCGCCCTCCCCCGATCTGCGGGAAAGGGAACCGATTAGTTGAGTTTCTGAATCTGTGGTTCTAGCTTCAATTGATCAATGATCTCGATCAATTCATCATGTGTCAGCACTCGGCCTTTACCGGCGGCGGCGACGAGCGCGGC
>JBGQGR010000607.1:0-2426 GCA_041497495.1 Anaerolineae bacterium
CACTTCGCGTGCGGTGATCGGAAAACGCGTGTCGATATCTTCGCGCTGCGGCACGTATGCGACATGTGACTCGCGCTGTTTGGGCGGCTCGCCATGAATCAGCACATGACCGGCGCGCAGCGGCAGCAACCCCATGATCGCTTTGAAGAGAGTAGACTTGCCCGCGCCGTTCGGGCCAAGCACGGCCATTCGAACGCCGCGCGTAATATCGAGCGTGACATCACGCAGCGAGAGATGATCGTTGTAGCCCACGGCGATGCCGTCAAGATGAATCGCGATGTGTTTGGAGTGTTCGTGAGTGCTCATGGTATTAAGGCATAAATCTCAGTGCAGAATGCACAAAGAAGAATAATTAATGACGAATGAAAAATGAAAAACTGATCCCTAATTCCCGCTTAACTTTTACTTCAACGCCTCTACAATTGTCTGTACATCATACCGCATCATGGCAATGTATGTCGAGGCGGGTGAACCCTTCGGGCCGAGCGAGTCGGTGTACAACTTTGTCACGATCTTAACCCCGGCCTCCTGCGCGATGGTGTTCGCCAATTCGGGATTGAGTGTGTTTTCAGTGAAGATCGCTTTGGCCTGAGAGTGCTTGATTGAGTTCACGAGATCGGCGATCTGCTGCGCCGATGGAGAGGCTTCGGCTCCGTTGGCCGGGAAGATCGTGCCAATCACCGTGAAGCCGTAGCGAGCGGCAAAGTAGCCGAAGGTATCGTGATTCGTAATGAGCAGCCGCTTGTCAATTGGTAATGTGTTGACTTGATCGCTGATCCAGGTGTCCAACTCTTTGAGTTGGGCAATATAACCCGCCGCGTTCGATCGGTAAGTCTCTGCGTTAGCGGGATCGATCGCGATCAATCCAGCGCGAATCTGTTCCGTATAATGAATAGCATTATTCACATCGAACCACAGGTGCGGATCGATCGTAGTGGAATTGGGCAGTGAGTGAGTCGTTAAGCCTTTTGACACATAGACCACTTTGTCCGTAGTGACGGTACTCTCCGTTATTTTGTTTAGCCACGGCTCTAAGCCCGCGCCATTCGCCAGAATAAGTTTAGCCTGGCTGATCACTTGCAGATCGATCGGCGCCGGTTCATAGTCATGCGGATCGATGCCGGGTGCCAGCAGCGTGATCACATCGATTTGGTCGCCCGCTATTTGGCGCGTGATGTCGCTGATGATGGTCGTGGTGGCAACGATGCGTGGTTTATTTGATGAAGCTGTCGGCGTGTTCGCGCAAGCCACGAGAACAAACGCGCAGATGACAACTCCAGATATTTTTCTGATCATGTGATAGTTTAACGGTGAACTGCGAGTAAAGTCCGGCGATTGTAGCATGCGGCTAGATCGACGTCAACGTGCGTTGATCAGCGGCGACCGATCAGCAGCTCGGCTCGATCGGATAACCGTTGGGCCAGGAAGATCGATCGAGTTGCAGCTCAGACGCGTCGTGCTATAATCGGGCAAATTCGGCTTCGATCAACACGAACTGAGTCGGCATCGGCTAGATCAAAAATCGGCAAAGTGTGGAGGCTGTATGGCGGAGTTTGCGGTTGAGCTGCGCGATATCGTGAAGGAGTTTGACGATCCGGGGCGAAGTGCTGACAAAGTATTAGCCGTCAATCATGTCACGCTGCAAATTCATGACGGCGAGTTCTTCTCGCTGCTAGGACCCTCGGGCTGCGGTAAAACAACTTCACTGCGCATGATCGCCGGCTTTGAACTACCCACCTCCGGCGAAATTTATTTGCATGGCAAACCCATGGGCCGCACGCCGCCCTTTCAACGCGCGGTCAACACCGTTTTTCAAAACTATGCATTGTTTCCACACATGACTATTGGCGAGAACGTAGCCTTCGGTTTGCAGATGAAAGGCGTGCCGAAAGCCGAGATTGGACCGCGCGTGAAAGAAGCGCTGGAGATGGTGCGCCTGCCCGGTTACGAAAATCGCAAGCCAAAGCAAATGTCGGGCGGGCAGCAGCAGCGTGTGGCGCTGGCCCGCGCTTTAGTGAATCGCCCCGAAGTGCTGTTGCTGGATGAACCCCTCGGTGCGCTCGATCTGAAACTCCGCAAAGAAATGCAATTGGAATTGAAAACACTGCAGCGCGAAGTGGGTATTACCTTTATCTATGTGACGCACGATCAAGAAGAAGCGCTGACCATGTCCGATCGCATCGCGGTCATGAGCAAAGGCGTGGCGCTGCAAGTGGGCAACAGTGCCGATATTTATGAACGGCCCAATTCCCGATTCGTAGCAGACTTCATCGGCGAAACGAGTTTCATGCATGGCAAGATCGAATCGCAGCAAAACCGATCGGTCGTGGTGGCGCTCGACGGGGGTTTGTCCGTGCAGGCCAGTGCGGATACGACGTTTGCGACCGGGCGGGAAGTGAGCGTTGCCGTTCGACCGGAGAAAATGC
>JBGQGR010000608.1:0-2422 GCA_041497495.1 Anaerolineae bacterium
CGGATCGACACCCGCGGCCGCACCTGCGACAATACGCGCCATCGGTTTAAGATTTAGTGGCTTGGCTCGATCGGCGCTCATGATTAACACCGCCGATGCGCCATCATTCAAACCCGACGAGTTGCCCGCCGTCACTGTGCCATTCTTGCGAAACGCAGGCTTGAGTTTTGCCAAACCTTCGAGCGTCGTGTCGAAGCGCGGATGCTCATCGGTGTCCATCAGGATCGGATCGCCCTTGCGCTGCGGAATCGGCACGGGGATGATTTCATCCTTGAACCGGCCAGATTCGATCGCCGCTTTGGCGCGCATCTGACTTTGATACGCAAATTGATCTTGCTCTTCCCGAGTGATCTCCGGTTGCCGATCGTAAATATTCTCGGCCGTCTCGCCCATCGATTCGAGCGGGAACAGCGCCTGCATCTTTTCGTTTGGATAGCGCCAACCTAACGCCGTATCATACGCGGTCACATTCCCGAACGGAAATGCGGATGATGCTTTCGGAAACGACCACGGCGCGCGACTCATGCTCTCGACACCGCCCGCGATGAACACATCACCATCACCGGCCTTGATCGATCGCGCAGCCAAGTTTATCGCGGCGAGCGATGAAGCACACAATCGATTCAAGGTCACCGCCGGAATTTCGACCGGAAATCCGGCAAGCAAAGTTGCCATCCGCGCGATGTTGCGATTGTCCTCGCCCGCTTGATTCGCGCAGCCGATATACACTTCTTCGATGATCGCCGGATCGATCTTGGTCCGATCGATCAACGCTTTCAACACGATCGCGGCCAGGTCGTCCGGTCGAACGACGGCCAGTGTGCCGCCATGTCGACCGACGGGGGTTCTTACAGCGTCAATAATGACTGCTTCAGGCATAATTCAACTCCTAATGCGTAATGCGTATTGCGTAATTTCTTTTACGCATTACAAAATATTCTCTATCAAACAAGTTTTAAGTTGGGATCGATATCCAAATCCCAGCCCGCACGTTGTCCGGCTAGGAATCGCCAATGCGCCGCCGCACCGATCATCGCCGCGTTGTCAGTGCACAACCACAACGGCGGCCAATGCACGGGCACGTTCGATTTCAGTTTCATCGTGTTACGCAGCGGCTTATTGGCTGATACACCACCACTCAACAAGATCGATGTCGCTCCAAATTTTTCGGCGGCCCCGATCGTTTTATTGACCAACTGATCGATCACGCCCTGTTGAAAACTCGCTGCGAGATCAGCGATCGGCACATCTATTGAGATCGATCCATCCGACCCGATCGGCCCATAAGTCTGCACGGTGCGCAGCACAGCCGTCTTGATGCCGGAAAACGAGAAGGCAAATTCACCATCGATCTTGGGCTTGGCGAATTTGAATGCTTTGGGGTTCCCATCGATCGCGATCTTTTCGATCTGCGGGCCGCCCGGATAGCCAAGCCGCAGCAAGCGGGCAACTTTATCGAACGCTTCGCCGGAGGCATCATCCGCCGTGGCACCGAGTTTTTCGTACTTCAAATGATCGCGCATCAAGATCAATTCGGTATGGCCGCCGCTGACGATTAAAATCAACAGCGGGAATTCTAGATTTTCCGGTGCCGCGCCATCGCCCTCGACGCGCAGCCAGTGCGAATAGATGTGACCTTCAAGATGATTAATGCCGATTAGCGGCAAGCCGCGACCTAACGCGATTCCCTTAGCGACATTTACTCCGACCAACAACGATCCGGGCAAGCCCGGCCCATACGTCACTGCGATCGCATTGAGATCATCCCAATTAACTTTCGCTTTCTCGATCGCTTCTCTGACCACCGGTACGATCGTTTCGACGTGCATGCGCGATGCCATTTCCGGAAACACGCCGCCGTACTTGGCGTGCATCTCGATCTGCGTCGCGACGATGTTGCTCAAAACCTGTCGCCCGTCTTGAATGACGGCAGCAGCTGTTTCGTCGCAGGAGGTTTCGATTGCAAGTATCTTGGTCATGATTAAGCCAGGCGCGTCATTGCGAGCCGCGCAGCGGCGAAGCAACACTTGCACCGCAATGTCCTGCGATGGTGCATCCGCAGGATGTACCACGGAGCAGTGCAGGTGTCTCCCACAATTATCAGTTGAGATTGCTTCGTCGTGCCTTCGGCACTCCTCGCAACGACGCCTTCACTTTCAACAACCGCTTCCACTCAACTTCCAATCGCTTCGCCACTTTATCAAGAATAACAATCCCCGAAGTCTGTGTGTCCCAATGCATCGATCCGAAAACACCGGCATTCAATTGAGCACGTGGCAGAATGGGTTCTTGATCTGCGTCGAGCAAGACATCGAAGTCAACCAAGATGTACCACGCTCGTTGTCCAGCGGCTTGCTTGGCCTCATCCCAATGTCGATCATCGAACACGGGCGATGCAACCCACCCCGATCCGATAATGCCG
>JBGQGR010000609.1:0-2415 GCA_041497495.1 Anaerolineae bacterium
CGCGTCGCGCGTGGATTCGTTTCAAGGACGAGCACGTCCACTTCGCTGCGTGGAACATTCAACGCCTCTAATCCACGGGCGACGGCGTCTTCAATATCTGAACCAACGGCTTCAATTGATTGAGGCGTTTCCAATTTCCGGCCCCCAATTCATTTCTTGGCTTTGGGTGCAGCTATCGCTTTAGTGTTCGTGGCCGCTGACTTGATCGACGCTTTGGCGGGAGCAGCGGCAACCGCCGGTGTCATGCGCTTGCCAAGCACAAGATACTGCGCCACACCGATGACGTTCGACACGATAAAGTAAATGCTCAAGCCCGAGGCAAAATTGAGCGCAAACAAGCCGAACATCATGGGCATCATGATATTCATCTGTTTGCTGACGGACGCGGCGCTCGGATCGCCGCTGGGCGGAGCGGCCAGTTTCTGCTGCAAATAAGTGGTGATCACGACCAGCGCGGGCAGCAGGAACATCAAGACCGGCGTTTGATCCGACTGGCCCAGATTCAGCCACAGGAATTTGCTTTCGATCGGAATTAAGCTGGCCAGTTCAGGTGCAGCTCGATGCGACAGCGAAAGCAATTGCAGCGGATTGACGGCCAAGGCGCCAGTGATCGCTTGATAGAACGCGATCATGATGAACAGCTGCAAGATCAACGGCAAACAGCCGCCGAACATGCTGACGTTATTCTCACGATACAGCTTCATCTGGGCTTCGGCAAACTTCTGCTTGTCGTTGCCAAATTTCTTCTTGAGTTCGGCGAGCTGGGGAGCGAGCGCGGCCATCTTGCGCGACGATTTCATCTGCGGCAGCGTCAGGGGCAGTGTGATCAGTCGCACCAATGTCGTGGCGACGACGATCGACAGGACAAAGCTGTTACCCAGCAGATGGTAGAAAAACAACAGCACGTTGACCATGGCTGAGACTAGAAAATCCATATTGCTTATTCCTTTCTTCCGCTCGATCGCTTACTGCGTGGGAGTCGGGAAGACAAAGAGCTGCGCGCCGGTTTCGGCATTCAGCCCGTATAATCGAGTAGGTGTGCCGCCTGCCAAATTGGGCAGGGCGATCAATGTCGTGCCGCTAATCGCCGGCGTCACGACAAACATCTCACCATCTTTTCCAGAAAATGGATTTTGCCAGACTGCACGCCCAGTCGCAGCCTCCAGCGCGTACATTTTAAATTGATCGGTGCCAACATAGATTTTGCCGCCGGCGACCAATGGTGTAGCGCGTACCCCGCCGATTACGGTCGCGAGCTGCGGCCATTTTTTCTGTCCGGTGGCCGCATCTAGCGCATACACATTGCCGCTCAGATCGCCGAAATATAATGTGCCATCAGATTCCGCGGGCGGATCCCATAAGCGGCCGTTGGCGGTAAATTTCCACTTGAGTTTGCCGTTGAGATCGAGCGCATACAAATTGCTGTCGAATGAGCCCACGTAAATTGTATCACCATACACGGCGGGCGATCCGGCGAATGTGCCCACGATGTTCGATTGATCCGACGGAGCCGGGAACACCCAGGCTTGATTGCCATCCGATTGATTGACGGCGTATACATGATGATCTTGCGATGCAATAAAGACCAGTTTATCGCTGACGGCCGGTGTTGACCAGATCCGCGTGTTGGTGTTCGGATCGAACGGCTGATCCCACGCCGGTCGACCGGTAACGGCATCCAACGCGAAGAGCTGGCCGTGCCCGCCGGCGAAGAACAATTTCTCATTGGCTAATACGATGCCGCCGTAAATGTTGCCGGGATCGATATCGGTATTCGTCAGCGGATAGGTCCAAGAGGTGGTCACTTTCTCGGTATCGACGGCGATGACCAATCCATTGTTACCTGTCAAGGCATCCGCGCCCAGATAAAGGGTCTTGCCATCAGCCGAGATGGCTGGTTGGCTGTGATAACCGATCGAGGCTGAGTTGACCGGTTTGTGGACCCAAACTTGGCGCTTGGCATCGACATTCGTTGCCACATCGAGCGCGTAAACTTGATCGGATGAAGCGATATAGGCCGTGTTATCTCGAACGACCATGCCGGGCCAACTGGTGACCGCCGGAGCGCCGCCACACGCGGCCAGGACGCTCATCAACACTAACATCAGCACGATGGCGAACCATCGACGTTTAAGCAATTGAATCAAACAACCTCCACATATTATGGGACGGGATCGTATCCGCCGGGGTGAAATGGCTGGCAACGGCCAATGCGTTTAAGGGTAAGCCAGCCGCCTTTTAGTGCGCCATACTTTTGAATCGCCTCGTAGCCGTAGTGCGAACACGATGGCTCAAAGCGGCAGGAAGGCGGCAGCACTTTAGCGAAGGTCAACTGCCAGCCACGAATCAAAAATAAAAAAATAGTCTTCATCGATCTTGGTCTTCTGCGCCCAAGTGTTCCAGCCATAGCTGGGC
>JBGQGR010000610.1:0-2411 GCA_041497495.1 Anaerolineae bacterium
ATGTGGACGCCGGCGAGCTGCGCGATTTACGACAGGCCAACGCCGGCATATCGCACAATCCCAGCAGCAACCTCAAGCTTGCCAGCGGTGTCGCGCCGGTTACTCAGATGATCAAAGAGGGTCTGCACGTCGGCCTCGGCACCGACGGCCCGGCCAGCAATAACGACCTGGATATGTTTGAAGAGATGCGGCTTGCTTCGTTCGTTGCGAAAGGTTCCGCGCGCGATCCGTTAGCGGTGCCGGCGCGTACCACATTGATGTTGGCGACTATCGGCGGCGCGCGCGCAATCCATATCGATCATTTGGCTGGATCCTTGGTCGTGGGCAAACGCGCTGATGTGATCGTCGTCGAATTAACCGGGCTGCACAACACGCCGCGCTTCTCGCACGATCCGAACGCCGTTTATTCACAGATCGTCTATGCCTGCAAGAGCACCGATGTCCGCGATGTGTGGTGCAACGGCCGGGTATTGATGCGCGATCGGGAATTGTTGACGGTCGATATTGAGTTTGTCATGGAGCAGGCGCAGGAGATCGCAGCGAAGATCGATGCTTTCCTCATCGCGCGTGAGGGAAATGTGTTGAACAAACTGATCGCCATCGGCGGACTGGCGCAGGAGGAAAGTTATGAGGTGCAGGTCAAGGCGGCGATCGAGTCGCCCGATTTGGTGGAGCGTGCGCTGCAACACAGCGGTTTGCAGATCATTCGATCGTCGGTGCGGAAACAATATGATACTTATTTCTTGTTCAGCCACGCGGCGGAGGAGCGCATCCGCTACCGCGAAGACGAACTGTTTGACGCGGAAGGTAGCGTCAAAGAATCGCGCTATTCGTTGACCTATACTCAACCGGTGAAGGAACGCGAGTTCACTCATTCCGTGCTGTTGTCGCGTTCACGCTTTACCGCGCGGGCCGATCGGTCGCTGAGGTTCTATCGGGAATACTTCCGGCCGCTGCAAGAACGCGAAGTCGTCAAAGAGCGGCGGCGGTATCACATCGTTTACAAAGATGAAGAGTTTGCGGTCAACATCGATCGAATCGTCTCGCCCGAAATGCCGGGCTGGTATGTGGAAATCAAGAGCCGCACGTGGTCGCCGCGCGATGCGGAAGCGAAAGCCGCCTTAATCGCTGAATTGCTGCGGCTGTTGGGCGTGGAACCGGACAAGGTCATGCGCACGGAGTACGTCGAGCAGTTGTAAAGCCTGCTAAAAAACTCAACAACGCAAACGCGGTCGATGGAATTTCCATCGACCGCGTTCTCATTCATTAACAGGTTCGTCGGCGCTGTTACTTAGCGGAAACCACGAAACTGCCGATGTTCACCACCGTGCCATCGATTGATAGTTTCAATTCATACGTGCCGGGAGCCAACGGCGAACTGCCAGTGCTGCCGAATTGAATCCAGTCTTGATCGGTTGGGGCGAAGCTCCAGGTGTGATCCTTCGAGTCCTGCGATACGCCGTTTAAGAACCATTCGGTCTGCCAGCTGGTATCTTTGGGCACGTTGATGCCGTTGAAGAATGCATACACTTCCTTGGTACCCGCCGGGAAGGTCGGATCGTTGACATCGACTGGCTTGACCGGTTTATCACTCTTATCCACACCGCCCGCAAAAGTGATCGGGCCGAAGTCAGGCTCGACATTAGCCTCAATGGTCACCTTACCAGACTGCACCAATTTATCACCGACATACAACTTCAGTTCCCATTCGCCGCTGTGAATGCCGTCTGGACTAAGATTATTGAAGATGGTCAGCCACCACACGGAATTAGGCCCGGCGATGGACGCATTCCAATTATCCGATGCGCTGAGTTGGTCTTGCAATTCCCCGTTGAGGTACCACTCATAGCGCCACCCGTCGCCATCCTTCATATTTACACCGGAGAAGATGGCATAGAACAGCGTCACGCCGCCAGGGAATGAATCTAGGGCATCGACCGGCTGATCATTATTCTCCCCAATGGCAAACGCGATGGGCGAGAATGATCCCCCGCTGCTATTGGGTGGCGGTTTGGGCGCCTTTGTTGCGGCGGGCGGCGGCACAATGGGTTTATCCGTTGGAGCCAATTGGGGTGCGCTGGTCGCGAGTGGTTTGACCGCATTCAGCGCGGCATTCACCGTCGCCGCAATTTGGGTGGACAGCGCATTCGTGTCCACCGTCGGCGCACTGCCGCCGGGCGTGAAATTGCACGCTGAAATCAATATCGCTAGAACTGTCACGAGGCTAAACGCAAAATATTTTTTTCTCATGTTACCCCCCTATGGTACGCAATGATACGTGAGTTGGCCGTTTTGTCAAGATCAAGACATTTTGCAAAATCCATCTATTAGACTTTATCCGAAATAAGGCTCTCCCGACTTTAACGGGAAAGCGGGTTGAAAGCGACTAAAACGTGCAATCGGAAATTGAC
>JBGQGR010000611.1:0-2407 GCA_041497495.1 Anaerolineae bacterium
CTGCCCCGCTTGGCGGTGTGCAGCGATCGGATGCAGACTGCCGTTAAAGGTCAGCGTCAGGCTTTTTCCGGCCTGCGGCATGAGTTCATTCCGTTCACAGTGTATGATCGCTACAAGTTGTCACCAGGCGCAGCGTTCCCCGGCCCGGCGATCGTCGAGGAGCGCGAGTCGACAGTGATCATCGGCGAAGAGGCAACGGCCTCGGTGGACGAGTTCGGATTTTTGTGGATTGAGATGCTAGACTCGAGGGGCCTTCAAGACCCTTCGAGTCTGAGGGCACTATGACTCGAAAGTTTGATCCAGTTACGCTCGAAATCTTGTGGCGGCGATTACTCTCGATCGTCGATGAAGCCGACGCGGCGGTTGCGCGCACCGCTTTTTCCAGCGTGCTGCGCGACGCGCACGATTACACCTGCATGTTCACCGATCGGCAGGGCCGTGAACTGGCGCAGGGCACCTTCGCCACGCCGGGCCAATCGGGCGCGATGGCGCTGGGCATCAAGCGGCTGGTGCAGAAAATTCCGGCGGACTCGTTTCGATCGGGCGATGTGTACATCACTAACGATCCGTGGGCACTGGCCGGGCACTTGAACGACGTGTGTGTGCTCAGCCCGATTTTTTATCAAGATCGTCTGACTGCTTTCACGGCCTGCGTCCTGCATCATTCCGATATCGGCGGGCGAGTGGCGTCCGACAACCACGATGTCTTTGAAGAAGGCTTGTTCATTCCGTTGGTGAAACTGTACGCTGCCGGTCAATTGAATGAAGCGGTGCTGGACATGATCCGCTGGAACGTCCGCACACCCGATCAAGTGATTGGTGACGCGCGCTCTCAGATTGCGGCGAATCATGTGTGTGCCGAGCAAGTGATCCGCATGTTGGCCGAATATCATTTGGATGGGTTGGACGATCTGGCTGACGAGATCATCTCGCGCAGCGAACGCAGCATCCGCGCCTCGATCGCTAAAGTGCCGCCCGGCCTGTATCACACTGAAGGCACGATCGAGCAAATGGCTGATCGCGCGGATCTGATCATCAAATGCGCGATCGAAATATCCGGCAGTGACATCCACGTCGATCTGACCGGCTCTTCGCCGCAAGTCGATTGGGGCGGCAACGTGGTTTACAACTTCACGTATGCCTATGTCCACATGGCGGTGAAAAGCATCTTCGATCCAGATATTCCCAACAACGATGGAAGCGCCGCGCCGATCCATCTGACCGCGCCCGAAGGCACCGTCGTCAATTGCCGTTTTCCGGCCGCGGTCGCGGCGCGCATGCAAGTGGGTCACTTCATGACCGAGATCATTTATCGCGCGTTGGCGCAGGCGTTGCCAAACAGAGTAATCGCAGCGAGCGGCGGCACGCCCGCGACGCAAACTATTTTTTACGGGCGGCGTCACACGGCACAACCATTTCACACGGTGATGATTCGCGGCGGCGGCCTGGGCGCGGGCGGCGTGCGCGATGGCGAAGGTTGTTTCATTTTTCCGGCCAACGGCGCCAATACGCCGGTGGAGATTTTCGAGAGCGACACGCCGTTGATGATCGATCGGCGCGAACTGCTGATCGATTCAGGCGGGCCGGGGCAGCAGCGTGGCGGACTCGGTCGACGCGAGATTTTCCGTGTGCCCGCTGACGAGTACGCGCCTCAACCGCCGGTGAATCTCGGCATTCAGTCCGGGCGCTTCCGCCTGCCACCCGATGGTTTGTTCGGCGGCCGCTCGGGCGCGCGCGCGCAATTTCTCGTCAACGATCAATCCGGCAACCCGTACGGCCTGACGCGTCTCCAGCCGGGCGATGTGGTGATCATGGACGCGGCGGGCGGCGGCGGCTATGGTGAACCCAAAGAGCGCGATCGCGACTTGCTGCTGCGCGATGTGCTTGATGACAAAATCTCACGCGAGAGTGCGCTCAAAGATTATGGCGTTGAGATTACGGATGAGATGCTGAAGACTGTGCGGGCTCAAGGCGGATGACAATCCGCCGTTACGAGCCGCCGGATTATCCTCCGGCGGGAGCATTCGCTGATTCATGAAGACCATTCCGCAACCCTACAAATTTTTCACGCCGGTGCGCGTGCGCTTCAACGAAACCGATCTGCAAGGCCACGTCAATTTCGGGCATTACCTTTTTTTCTTCGACATCGGCGTGACAGATTATCTTAAAGCGATCGGCTATTCGTATCAACACATGCAGGCTGATCACGCGGACATGCTGTATCTCGAATCGCAGGCGCGCTATCTATCATCATCCTACTTCGATGAGACGTTGAACATTCACACGCGCATCGGGCATATCGGCAATTCGAGCATGCGCTTTGAATTTGTTGCGCTGGCGGCCAACGATGGTCGTGCTGTGGCCGAAGGCCACATCGCCGTCGTGATAATCCAACACGGCACACGCC
>JBGQGR010000612.1:0-2398 GCA_041497495.1 Anaerolineae bacterium
ATCGCGTGATTCGCGCCGGCGTATTTGCAAATACAGCATGACGGTCAGTAGAAAGAAAGCGTAGATGATCGGCGCGGCGGCCGGATAAAAATAATCGTTGGTCTTGGTGATGAATTTGCCGACTTCGTCGATGAACAAGCCGACACCCGCGCCGCTTAAGATCGCTGAGAGGCTGAGCGCCCAAGAGTTGGCGAGTGTCAGCATGAGGATGGTCGAGGCAAATAACAGCAGGCCGCCCCACAGCATGTGCGCAATGTGCAGCTCACCACCGCCGATTTGCGGAAAGCCGGTTAGCTGCAAATAGATGCGCGTCAGGATAACGGCTGCCGCAAAACTCAGCAGCATGATCAGCAAATAGCGTTCCGCGTTGGCACGTTTAACGGGTTTGCGAATTGCACCGATGTATTTGGGCATGGTTTTCTCCTGCTGATAGCGAGGCTTTAGCCGAATGTTTGATAGTGTTATTGGACGCAGATTGCGCCGATAACGCAAATAAGCTTGACTCGATCAATACGCAATCTCTTCGATTTCTTCGAGGCTTATACTGAAATCTCGATTGTAATCCTCGGCCACTGGATCGATCACGCCTGCGCTGCTGCCGCGATTGCACAACGATCGATAAGTGCAGTACGCGCACTTGCGCTCATCGGGCGTCTTGTCCCATTCGCCTTCGGCCTGTGCGCGCGTTTCGATTTCAACGAGCACTTGATTTAGAAAATCGCGATCGTCCGCGTGTTGGGCGGCATCGTACTGCAAAACTTCCGGTTGATCGGGAAATTCGGCGAACCAATAAATCATTGAGATAGTGCCGGGCGGACGTTGATATGCTTCGGTGACAACGTAGCGATACACGCGCGTCTGCATCCGCTTGAGAAGTTGATCGCGGGTCGGGCGTTTGCGTTCGGTCTTCCAATCGATAATGACAATCCGATCGGCGTCGGCGGCGATCAGATCGAGGTGCGCGGTGAGGCGATACCTATCGAGCGGGATCGAGATCGCCACTTCAGCCCGACGATCGCTAGGCAAGACACTTAAATTTGTTTTGAGACTTGCCAAATAATTCAGCCACCAGCGTGCCAGTTCAGGTTCGTTAGTGGATTGCGTCAGCGCATCGATCGAGATGCCTTCGATATGCTGCTGGATCAATTTATGGAAGCGGCGGCCCAGATCGGCGAAACGCTCACGCTCTAGCAGCGGCTCGCTCTCGACGGCGGGCCAGTCTTGCTCAAGCAGGTAGCGTAATTGAAAGCGTCGCGCGCAATCGACGTAGTCGCTGAGGCTGGCTTGGCTGAATTGAAAGTTGGTTGGTAAAGACATATTTGGACGCAGCTTGCGCAGATGACGCAGATTTATTTTTCTTGATTTACTTTGACTTTGCCCAAGACAAGGATCCTTCGCGGGTGTTGCTAAGGGCCTTGCGCTTCATTTCGGCTTTGGTCGCGCCGAAGTTTAGCAGCAACCCAACTTCATAACGAGCCGCCTTGAGATAATTGAGCAATTGAGCCTCATGATCCGGATTTAGTGTCTTGGCTGCTTTCAGTTCAAGAATGACCAGATCGTTAGCCACTAAGTCTGCCTCATACATTCCCACAACTTGACCCTCGAAATAAACATCGAATGGCAATTGCTGTACAACGGAGAGCCCTGATTTCTTAAGGGCAATAGCCATCGAATTTTCGTAAACCTTTTCCAAAAACCCATAACCCAACTCGTTGTACACGCGATAGAAGTCGCCGATGATGGCTTTGGTGAGATCGACATGCGCGTAATCAGGCAGAGACATGACTTTTCCTCCCTTGTTTTAGTCTCTGCGTTAATCTGCGTTAATCTGTGTCCGATTTTTTCTCCGCATGGGTATAGAGCGCAATGAACGGCGCGGCGGGCTGCTTGGGCTCATTCTCGAAACTGCCGGTATTCCAGGTCAAGATCAATTCCCGTTTCGCGCGAGTGATGCCGACGTACAATAAGCGCAGACGCTCGGCCACGTAATCGATCCGCGCCTTCTCCGTGGCAACGCCGATCAAATAGCTACTCCGTTTGTTGATGGCTTCTACTTGGCCGATCGATTCGGCTTCAAGATTGAGCTTATCTCGAATGTACCATGTCTCGCCGCGATACACATCGTGTGACTCAGCTGATGGAAAATCGTAATTGTTGACGCCGAGCAAGTACACGCGATCCCATTCAAGCCCCTTCGCCTTGTGCATCGTCGCGACGGTCACGCGCCCCGCGCGCGGATTGAAGCCGAGATCATCTTCACCAAACCCGATGAATCTTTGTTCGTTGTTCGCCACTCGATCGAGCTCACTGGCAAGATCGGGCAGTCGATATTCCGAATGTTCATTCGCAATTTGTCGCAGGACTAGGGCGATCTTGTGCGCCAAAGCCAAATCGCGCG
>JBGQGR010000613.1:0-2395 GCA_041497495.1 Anaerolineae bacterium
GCCAACTGAATTGCTGGCAGAATTTGTGCGCGGTTTGTGGCGCGGCGATGGGAGTTATGATTCGTATAAGAACATGTTCCGTTACAACTCGATCTCGGCGAATCTGGCGTACGCGTTTCGTGATGCGCTGCTGCGTCTGGGTATTGCCGCGTCGGTAAATCGGCAAGACCGTGCACTGCCGCGTCAAGCGATGTATGTGGTTGTCATTTCTTCGCCGTTCAATCCTCCATTCGGTGAGATCGTCGGCGTTGGTGCGCCCGCCGGTAGTTTGAGCGGTTCGCCTTTTGAGATGGACGATCGCTTCTTGTATGTTCCAGTGCGCAGTATCACCATCGAAGAGATGGAAACTGAGGTCTATAATTTCTCGGTGGAAGAAGATGAATCGTATGTGTGTGAGGGAGTCGTGTCACATAACTGTACTGCGCCCACGTATTCGAGTGATTCGTTTCACTCCGGCGTGATCGAGATCATTGTCAAGAAAGGCGCGCGCTGCCGCTACACGACGATCCAGAACTGGTCGATCAATGTTTACAATTTGGTGACGCAGCGGGCGATGGTCGCCGAAGACGGCATCATGGAATGGACCGATGCCAATCTCGGCAGCAAATTGACGATGAAATATCCGTCGACATACTTGATGGGCAAAGGCGCACGCGGCGAAATTCTGTCGATGGCTTTCGCGGGCAAAGGCCAGCATCAAGATACGGGCGGCAAGGTCGTGCATATTGCGCCGCACACGCGCAGCAAGATCACCTCGAAGTCGATCAGCAAAGACGGCGGACGCGCGTCGTATCGCGGTCTGTTGAAGGTCTACAAAGGCGCGGAAGGTTCATCGTCGCACGTCCAATGCGACGCTCTGCTACTTGATGAGACCAGCCGCACCGACACGTATCCGTACATTGAAGTCGACGATGATCGCGTAACGATCGGTCATGAAGCGACCGTCAGCAAGATCGGCGACGAGCAGCTGTTCTATCTGATGAGCCGCGGCTTGAATCAAGTCGATGCTCGCGCCATGGTCGTGTCGGGTTTCATCGAACCGCTAGTCAAGGAACTGCCGATGGAATACGCGGTCGAAATGAACCGTTTGATCCATCTGCAGATGGAAGGGTCGGTTGGATAACGAGTGACGAGTAACGAGTAATTGCGCCAATTCTTTTTATGCATTACTCGTTCATGATACACACCGTCATTGCGAGCCTAGCGAAGCAATCTCGGTGATTGTCGCTGAGATTGCTTCGTCGCAAAAAACGCTCCTCGCAATGACGATTGAATTGTGTGCCGTGATTCACTCATTCTTTTGTTAGACAGCCCAGAGGGCGTATTGGACGGCCAGCGCAATTAGGATCATATTCTCACATAGGGAGGCCCCCATGTCGTTTTATCTTATGCGTTTCAGTTACACGCCAGAAGCGTGGGCTCGACTCATCAAGAAGCCTGAGGATCGCCGCGAGGTCGCTCGAGCTAGCGTGGAGAAACTTGGTGGAAAGCTCCATGGTTTCTGGTATGCTTTCGGTGAGCACGACGGATTTGTGCTGATCGAGGCTCCGAATAACGTCTCAGCTGCAGCTTTCACTGTTGGGATCTCTGCAGGCGGCGCGCTTCGCTCAGCCGAGACTACTGTCTTGCTCACGGTGGAAGAGGCAATCGAAATGCTAGAGAAGGCACAGGGGTTGCCTTACAGACCTCCTGGAGCCAGCAGCTAGGTTCATGAGCTTCAACTGACCGAGACTTCGGGCTGTCTAACAACGGGATGGAGCGGACGCAGCCTTAGCGCGAGACCAAGATGGAGTAGCCTTGCTGCGCCGCTCATCCCGCATCCGTTGGAGAAATTGACTTGCCAGTGAAAACGAAATCTGCAGCGAAACGAGTTGCAGTCAAGAAAACGAAAACAGTTTCCACTAAAAAACCGATCGGCCGTCGAGCGGCATCCAAACAATCGGGTTTTGAGATCACCCCGCAGTTCGGCTTCGCATCGGAAACATTGGATGCGTTGATCGCTTCACGCCCGTTCGAGCCGGAATGGATGCGCGATCGACGGCGCGATAGTTTCCACGTGTTGATGGACACGCCACTGCCGACGCGCACAGACGAGGCTTGGCGTCGCACCGATTTTGGATCGTTGAGATTGAAGGAGATCGAATCGGTGGCGGCGGCAATTGATGGCAACGCATCGATCAAGTCTGCTCCGAAATCAATCAAAGAAGTGGTGAACGGCAAAGGCACATCCGCTTCGTTGGTTTTATCGGAGGGTGTAACGATCGCCAATAACGTCGCCAAGGATTTAGCCAAACGCGGCGTGATCTTCACCGATATGGATACGGCCATTCAGAAGCACGCGGACTTAATCGAGCCGCTGTTCATGACCGAGATCGTCAAGCCGAACGATGGCTAC
>JBGQGR010000614.1:0-2392 GCA_041497495.1 Anaerolineae bacterium
ATAATTGGGTTGCAGTCTCTGGTCGCTTAGTTTTTTGATAGGCTGATATTGCTTACGCTACCGCGGCCTCTTCCCTGCCTTCGCGTCGGATATCCTTGCGCCGTTCGTCTGTGTCGAGGATGCGTTTGCGCAGCCGCAGATTCTTGGGCGTGACTTCCAGCAATTCATCCACGCCCAGATATTCAATGCAATCATCCAGACTCAAGTTGCGCGGCGTGGATAAGCGCACCGAGATGTCGCTGGTGGAAGCGCGCATATTGGTCAAATGCTTTTTCTTGCACGCGTTCACGGCCAGATCCGTGTCTCGAATGTGTTGGCCAATGACCATGCCTTCATACACATCGACACCCGCGCCGACGAATAATGTGCCGCGCTCCTCGGCATTCTTCAGTCCGTAAGTGTTGGTCACACCCGTTTCCCAACTGACCAGCGAGCCGTGATCGCGCGTGGTGATGTCGCCCGCTAAGGGCTGGTATCCGGCGAAGAGTGAGTGAATGACCCCCGTACCGCGCGTCGAGGTGAGAAAGCTCGATCGGAAACCGAGCAGTCCGCGTGTCGGCACTGTATACTTGAGGTAGACCGTGCCATCATCGCCATGCTGCATATCGGTCATGAGACCGCGCCGCTGGCCCAGCATCTCGACGACTGCGCCCAGATACGCTTCGGCCACTTCGATGTAACTTTCTTCAAACGGTTCAAGTTTCACGCCGTCTTTTTCGTGGAAGATTACTTCCGGCTTGGCCACTTCGAATTCGTAGCCTTCGCGCCGCATCGTTTCGATCAAGATTGCCAGATGCAGTTCGCCGCGCCCGGAGACGATGAAGACATCGGCCTGCTCGGTTTCTTCCACGCGCAGCGAGACATTTGCTTCGAGTTCTTTGAATAATCGCTCGCGCAGTTTGCGCGACGTGCTCCAGGTGCCTTCCTTGCCGCCGAACGGACTGGTGTTGACGCCGAAGGACATGCGCACCGTCGGCTCTTCAACGCGAATAGGTGGTAGCGCGTGAGGCTCATTCGCATCGGCGATCGTTTCGCCGATGAAGATTTCCGGCAGGCCAGTGATGGCGACAATTTCACCAGCTTCGGCTTCGTCCACTTCGATTCGATCCAAGCCTTGATGGATGAAGACTTGCGCAATCTTGCCCGACGTGATCTTGCCATCGACCGCGATGCGTTTGACTTCCTGCGCTTTGCGAATCTTGCCGGCGGTGATGCGCCCGATCGCGATGCGGCCTTTGTAATCATCGTAGCCCAGCGTACTGACCAGCATCTGTAGCGGCGCATCCGGTTCGATGGTGGGCGCGGGTAAATATGATACGATCGTATTGAACAGCGGCTGCAAATCCACGCCTTCATCGATCGGAGCCAGAGTGGCATGCCCCAAAATCGCGTTGGTATACACGATCGGGAATTCAGCTTGATCGTCGCTCGCACCCAGATCGATGAACAGATCGAAGGTCGCATTCGCCACGTGGTTTAAGCGGGCATTCGGCCGATCGACTTTGTTGATCACCACGATCGCTTTATGGCCCATTTCCAGCGCCTTGCGCAAAACGAACCGCGTTTGCGGCATCGGCCCGTCCACGGCATCCACCAGCAGCAGCACGCCATCGACCATGTTCATCACGCGCTCGACCTCACCGCCAAAATCAGCGTGGCCGGGTGTATCGACGATGTTGATCTTGGTGGTGAGATACGTGATGGCGGTGTTCTTCGCCAAAATCGTGATGCCGCGTTCGCGTTCCAGATCGTTGCTGTCCATGACGCGCTCGACCACCACTTGATTCTCGCGGAAGATGTGGCTCTGTTTCAGCATGGCATCGACTAGCGTAGTCTTGCCATGATCCACGTGGGCGATGATGGCGATGTTTCGAATGTTATTGCGGAGTTCAGTCATTGTCTTTCAGTGCTCTCTGTCTTTTTAATACAACGGGCCAATGGGCGGCACTAAGCAAAAAGATACCCCGGCGATGCTACAAGCCGAGGTGCAGATAGTACTCGGTTGATGACTTGATTATAACCGGTTTGGCGCGAATCTACAAGACTAATTGCATTTTGTGTTTCAGTTGCGTTTCGATACTCAAACAAGGCCGTCATCTAAACCATTTATTGAGTATAATGAGCCAAACAGAAGAATGCAAATTCCTAGTGCCTTAGTAATTCTCCCACTTATTATCGCGGTCCTCTCTTCCCTCGCCGTGGCAGTCTACGCTTGGCGACATCGGCACTTGGCTGGCGCTCGACCATTAGCTTGGTTAATGGCCGCCGCGGCTGAATGGTCAGTCTTTTATGCTTTGGAAGTGCTCACTAACTCTATCCCCGCTAAAATCACCTCGGACAAGTTCGAATTTTTAGGGATGGTCGCTATTCCACTGGCCTGGTATGTTTTTAC
>JBGQGR010000615.1:0-2386 GCA_041497495.1 Anaerolineae bacterium
AACGGAGTGCGGCAGAACCTCGCAAGTCTTTGATTGACGCGCGATTACAACTTCGCCGCCTCGGCGATGATTGCTTTCTTGATCGGCCCGGCATTCTCCAGTGCCCACTGATCGTTCTGCCAGCGATAGAACAATACGCCGCTCACCGGATGATGTGCTGCATCTGCATTCCAATCTTTCAAATACGCCATGCATTCGGTGATCCACGCCGGGTTATTCGGATCCCAGCCGAGTTGTCCATTTGAAAGCCGCTGCGGGTTCGCTTCGGTGATGTAAAACGGCACGTTCTTGAAGCGATCGGGAATCTCGGCCAGATAAGTTTCCATCGTGCGGAAGTGCAGGAACTGCCACGTCAACGGCTGCCCGTCGAATTTTTTATCCGATCGGATTTCTTTGGGATCGTTGGATTGCGTCTTGCCGTGGAAGAAAAATGCGCCCGCGCCGTTGATGCCTTTCAAGATCGCGCGCCACCACTCGCGGTTATCGGTCGTGAATTTCAGCCACGGAAACTGCGGCCCAAAATACGGATCGAGCGGCGCCGGCCCCAGCTTCTGGCCGGGCTTTACCGCCGCATACACGCGATTGTATGATGCGATATAGTAATCGGGCGTGATCGCAAAAAAATTCGGGCCGGGATTGCCAGTGTCCGGATTGAAGCCCGGATACTCTTGCGGATTGTTGATCTCATTGCAATAAATTGACGCCGCGATTCCTTTTGCGCCGTTGATCGTTTCGATGGCGGCTTTCTCAAACTTGGCTAGCTGATCGGGCGGCGCGATCGTGCCAGTGCCATCCGCATAGCCGTAACCGACGCGCAAGATCACATCGATCCCAGCATTCGCCATCGGCGTGAAGTCGACAAAGATCGGTTCCTCTTGCACGGCGACTAGCGCCAAGGTCACGCCCTTGATCTGTTTACCTTGCAACCATTCGCCACCTTCGGAATCGTGCAGGCCGAGTTTCAATTTCACCGGCGAATGTGTGATTGGCCCAGTTGCAGGTTGAGGCGCGGGCTTTGGTGCAGGCGGCGGCGCTGGTGGTTGAGCAGCAGGCTGTAGTGGCGGAGCTGGTTGAGCGACAGGTTGTGCAGCTGCCGATCGGTGTGACGACACAAATGCTTTTGGATCGAGATAACTTTGCCTGACCCGATTCTCGTCATTGCCTGGCCAGTCGAGCGGATTCTGCGTGAGATCGATCTTGGCAATGTCGAAATGAAGTTGGTACGCTGTTTTGCCGTAGCCGTTACCGATATGCCCGATGAGCTGTCCGCGCGAAACGGTATCACCCGGCCGCACAATAATGCTATCCAGATAAGCATAGCGCGACCAAACGCGGGTGCCGTCAGCCAGCGGATGCTCGATAGTGATCAGGTTGCCCCAATTCGGATCAGCGCCGGTGAACCGCACCGCGCCCGCCGCTGAGGCCACGACCGGCGACAACGCCGCAGCATTGTTAGGTAATTGCAAATGGACGCCGGTGCTGCAAATCGTCGGCCCGCCGGCTCGAGCTTGAAAGTGCGTGGCGAAACTCGCGGCATCGGTCCAAGCACCCGGCCAGATTTGTGCGGATGCGCGTTCTTGATCGGATCCGATCGGCGCATCAAATCGATCGGATGCGGAACCCACCGCCGGTTGTGATGCGGGTTGCGGCGCGGGTTGCGATCCGCCCGGCACAATCAAATCGCTCACATCCGCGCTGGCATAAACTTTTGCTGTTAACCAATCGCCTGAGGCGCTCATCAGTTGTAACTGTTGGCCGGGTTTCAACATGGCGACCACGCTGGCTGGATCCGTGTTAGCTGCTGATCGAAGGTTGCCTGCATCTTTATCGGGCAGCAAAGTGACGGTGTTGCCGGAAGCGGAAAATACTTGGGTGGAGGCAAATACCTTGCAGGCGTACCAGCCGGCGATCGATTGATCGACCACTTCCAGCGTGACGCCTTCTTTTAGTGTGCCGAGTAAGGTGGCGGGATCTACTTGATTGGTGCTGCGTAGATTCAATCCACCTGATCCGGCGTGAGGCCTGACTAAACTTGGCATGGCGGCTCCTTGGCCTGGCGAATAAGAACAAATTTTTGAATTGGCTGTTATACAACCAACATCCAGCCCACAATATACTACGATTCGAATTTGAAAGTCAAATGTGGCCGCGCGGCCCGCACGAAACCAGTTCAGACGCCGGATTTGGCCCTTGAACAGATGAAGCTGGCGAGTAAAAGGCTGCAGGGTCTTAACAAAGTCCATTGACAATTTGGCGCGATCGTGTTCTTGACGCTTGAGCACTGTCACCCTGAGCATAGCGAAGGGTCTCGCCCGATTGACATAGAGATGCTTCGCTGCGCTCAGCATGACAATCTCCGACTTTGTTAGAGCCCTGAAAAGGCTGG
>JBGQGR010000616.1:0-2373 GCA_041497495.1 Anaerolineae bacterium
ACGGATTACACTGATTACACAGATTAATTTCTTTTAGCAGTGAAATCCGTGTAATCTGTGGTTAAATTTCTCGTCACTCAATCACTTCTCCCGTTTGGAAAGTCCGTGTTCCATCTAAACTAAACTCAACTACTTCGCCCGGCCCATACGCGATCCAATTCGATCCGTCAAAAATAGCGGATGTATGCTCGGCGATGCCAAACAGCCGAATAGATCGATCGAGTTGAGCGCGCAATTCCTTAGCCCGATTGTTTGATCCAGCCCGAAAATGCGGCAGCGTCACGATCGGGATCAGATCAAGCCCATCGATCAACGATCCATTATGCGGATTCCACAGCTTCGATCCCAAAGCCATCGCGCCGGCGCTCGCCCCGCCGATCACAACGCCCTGTGCGTGAACTCTTAGCATCGCGTCCCAAGTTTTTGAATTGCGCAAAGCCTTCACTAAAAAAACCGGATCGCCGCCCGGCAAATATAACAGCGTTGCACTTTCAATTTTGGCAACGACATTGGGATCGTTCGCGGATTTTTGATCGACCGCCATGGCCGCATCGACGCGCGCGCCGTGTTTCTTGAACCACTCCATGCCGTTGCGGGCGGCCGCTTCGGGATAATCGATGCCCGCCGCCGTCGGCACAATCACCACACGCGCATCTGCGCCGCCTGCTGCAACGATTAACCGTCGATCGCCGATCTCCGATCCGCGTTGAAATTCACCACCGCCATGCAAGGCGATCCAACCACTAGCCATTTAGCTGTTCTACTCCACTAAAAATATCGGCAGATAGATCGAGTATTTCAAGCAAATGACAGTAGATTGATTAGACGGCGCGCTTTCACCCACAGCGTTATACGCGTTGATCTGAAATGAGGTGGTGAGGTTGGGTGTGATCGTCATGAACTGACTCACGCTCAATTGAGCTGGATCCGTATTTGACCAAACCAATGTTGGGCCGGGTAATTGATAAATGCGATAGCCTTGCACGCTGCCGCCGCCGTTCGGCACCGACCAGGCTGCGTTGGCAAAATAAGGGTCAGCACAAGTCGAAGTGACTTGAAAATCTAAGGGAGCACTCGGCGCTTGCGGCGCGGTATGAGTGAGCACTGCCGCATCAAACACATTGCCATATCGATCGATCGCCTGCACTGTCAATGTGTACTGATCGATCGTTACAGACACGTGATGATGGATCGAAGCCGAATAGGCGCTGGTAAAACCGATCGGTGGAGTCAGCTCATACAAACTCGCGCCGCCGCCACCGCTCACAATGTAGACCACACCTGTGATCGGTTGAGTGCGCTCGTAATCGTGATCGTGGCCGTTGAACACAAGGTCGACGTGATTCGCAGCAAAGATCGGCTGCAAGATCGATCGCTTGGCGATGATGCCGGCTTCATGACCGTGCGGACCGGAACTGTAGATCGCTTGATGATAGAACACGAACTTCCATTCTTTATCCGTCGAAGCCAGATCGGATTGCAGCCAAATCAATTCGGCGGTTGAGAGATTGTTGTAATCGACGGCAGTGAAGTGCGCGTTACCCCAATCGAACGAGTAATAGCGTTCCGTATTCGCCGGATTGTTTGATGGCAGATAATGTGTATTGAGATACGGTTGACCGCTCAAAGTCACATAGTCGTGATTGCCCATCGAGGGGAAGATCGGCGCGCGGCGCAGCAGAGTTTGATAGGGTTGAAAGAAATACGGATCGTAGCCAGCGTATTGGCCGCTGGGATAGATCACATCGCCGGTGTGCAGCACAAACATCGGATCACGCGCCACCATTTGATCGGCCACTGAATATTGCGCCGTCGATCCCACGCCGCTGTCGCCGACGATTGCAAAGTTGAACGGTGTGCCCGGCCCAACTGCGGTGCGAAACGATCCGGCATACAACTCAGCGCCATTCGTCAGAATGCGATACATCACTTCAGTGCCGGTCACTAAATTCGCCAGTGCAGCCACATGCTCAGTCACAATCGTCGTGTCGCTGATCGAATTCGTATAGCTGCCCACGCCGTAATCGATCTGCGTATCGCCCGCAATATCGGTGCGCCATACAATGATCGCGCTGGTTGCCGTGACCGATTGAAGATAGGGCCCGCGAATCACGATCGGACCGGCAGCCTGACTTGGAAACGGACTGGCAGCCACCAATGCGAAAATGGCTGAGACGATTCCCGCCAGTGTGCCGACCATCACGCGCAATCGCGGATTAAGCATCGATGATCTCTTTCGACGCGCCCGACCCGCCGTCGCGGTTGATGCCGGCGATGTCATCACGATGCATTTGCACAATCGCGCGCGGCGAGACAGCAATGAAGACCTGCACACCCAAGATCAACAGCGCGAGATCGTCGAGTTGGCCGAGG
>JBGQGR010000617.1:0-2372 GCA_041497495.1 Anaerolineae bacterium
CCGCTGCTCGATCGCGCGGATGACTTCCTTCTGCTCGCAATCCATCGGATTAGCGATCATCGTCTGCAGACCGACGCCCATCAGCATGGCGCTGTACACTCGGTTGATCAACGGGCGATTCTCATTCGGCACCGCGTTCGAGACATTCGAGAGGCCGACTGAGATACATGGTGCGGGATCCCAGGCAACTTGCAAAGTACGGATCGCTTCGATCAAATGCGGGCAATATTGCTGGCAGCCGGACACGGTCAGTACCAACGGATCGATGATCAAATCTTTCATTGGAAAATCGATCTCAATCATGCGCGGGATCAATTTCTCAATTGCGATGCTAACCCGTTCGTCAGCGGACATCGGAATGCTGCCGACACCCATCGTGAGCGCGATCAGCCGCGTGTTGTATTTTTTGGCAACCAGCGGCACTTTCTCCAATCGCTCCGGCTCGGCCGAGGTTGAGTTGATGATCGGCTGGGCTTTGGTGATCCGCTTCAAGCCTGCTTCGATGCCCGCTAAGTTGGTCGAATCAAAACTCAGTGGCACATCGACGACGGCCTGAACCGTATCGACCATCCATGGAAAAATTTCTTCGCCGTCTTTCTTGCGCGGGCCGAGGTTGAGATCGAGCGCTTGCGCGCCGGCTTCGACCTGTTTGACGGCCAACTCTTGAAAGAACTTGGCATTGCGTTCAGTCAACGCCGCTTTCACTTTCTCAGAAATGATGTGAATGTTTTCGCCGATGATGTACATGGGATGATCCTTTCAGATTGTTCGAGTAGGTAACGAGTAATTACTCGTTACTCATTACTCGTTATTGATTTCATCAATGCTTCTTCTACAGAAGGGAACTTGCTTAAGTCCGTATGCGGCAGAAACAAGGCCGATGTAAACGCTTCATAAAAAGTGTTATCCGCCGAAAGTTCGATGTACGTCATGCGCGCGGCGATGTCGGCAATGCGATCGCGATCGGTTCGATCGAGCAGTGCGCGATACGCGCCTTTGACCGACGTGTTGCCGAGAAACTGGAATCGATCCCACGGCAGGTCTGGCAGCAACCCGATCTGGATCGCATTCTCGACGTTGATGTATTTGCCAAACGATCCGCCGATCAAGATTTGCTCGACGGATTCAAGCGGCACACCCACTCGATCGGCCAACACGCTGAAGCCCGCATAGATCGCCGCTTTGGCGCGCAGCAAGTTATCAATATCGACGGGCGTGATCGCGATGTCGCGGTTGTGCTCGGTGTGATCGGCAAACGCGATGACATATTCAAGCCCGTGCGCGCCCGATCGGATTCGTTCCGTTCCCAAGTATGTGTTGAAATTGCCGCCTTTGTCAATCAGGCCCGTGATAAACAATTCAGAGAGCAGTGAGATCAATCCACTGCCGCACACACCGCGCGGCTTGACGCTACCGATCACGCGATACGTCGGTTCGAATGTTTCGTTATTGATCCACACTTCCTCGATCGCGCCTTTGGTTGCGCGCATCCCATCGATGACACCCGCACCCTCAAAGGCTGGCCCGGCCGAACACGCGCATGTCACCAGCCAATCACGCGAGCCTAAAACGATTTCACCATTTGTACCAACATCCATGAACAGTGTGGATTTATCGGTGTCGGCCAAGCCCGATGAAAGAACACCGGCAGTGATGTCCGCGCCGACGTAACTCGCCACGCCAGGTAAACAATCGATCGTCGCTTCGGGATTGATCAGCAAGCCGATCTCATTTGCCGTAAGCAGCGGCACGTGATTGATCGCTGTGATGAAAGGTGACAAGCGAATGCTGGAGGCTGGAATATTCAACAGCAAATGAATCATCGTGCTGTTGCCGGAAACGGTCGCTTTCACAATGTCGATCGGTTTAATGGTGGCGTGCAGGCACACTTCATCGATCAAGGCATTGATCGAGTTGACGACCAGCGATTGCAGTTCAGCGCCGCCGCCATTCTTACTGGCATAGATGATGCGCGAGATGACGTCCTCGCCGCGCGCGATCTGCCGGTTGTATTCGGCAGCTTGTTTCTTCACCTCGCCACTGATCAGATCGACCAGCCAGCATGTGACGGTCGTCGTGCCGATGTCGATCGCCGCACCCCACATTGGTGCATGATCAGGAACGTTGCCCGGTTTGAGGTCAATTAATCTAACAGCAGGTACTGGATCTTCAATTGCGGAATGCGGATTGCGGACTGCGGAATCAATAATCGCAGTGACTTGCCAATCATTTTCTCGCAATATCGAACCAATGCGGCGCAAAGTATTTAGTGAAGCAGAAACTTCATTTACACCTGTTGCTTGGCGCAAGGCAACTTGCAAGCGACTCCAATCATCGGTCTGATCGTCCATGCTGGGCGGAGTCAATGTCAC
>JBGQGR010000618.1:0-2367 GCA_041497495.1 Anaerolineae bacterium
ATGAAGGCATATCTGATTTTTCATTTCCGTCCGCAGGGGTGGGAGCCTATCCCCTTCGGGCGGGCTCATTCACTTGACCGCGCTGCGATGCGCTCTCAACGATCTGTGGTGTCCCAATAAATTTCTCAGCCCACGCACAACAGCCACCCACTCATGCCGCAGGCCCAGCCATCGCGACGACACCAATCGCACCCCGCCGACATTGTACAAATAACGCGTCTCTGCGCCGATCTTAGCCAGCCGCGCGATCAGTCTTCGCACCCACACCGGCCCAATCGTCCCGACGCCTGCATACGAACCCAATGAAATCAGCAAACCATCCATCAGCGGAAGATAAGGCTGATGCACATCGCCATTCACATCCGCTAGAATTTCTTTGGCCACATACTGTCCCTGCTTCACCGCCAGTTGACCGCAGGGCGTAGCGATGTGACCATCGCGTGGATCGCGCACCACGGCGCTGTCACCGATGACGTACACCTCAGGTTGATCGATTGCGCGCAGGTATTCATCGACGATCGCCGCGCCGCGTTCCCCAATCTTCAAACCTGAATGAGTGATGAGCGAATGTGCGCGGACGCCGCCCGTCCAGATCAATGTTTCAGTTTCGATTTCTTCGGGTGTCGCAGATCCGATTGGCCTTACGATCACCCGATCGGCTTCCACGCGCTCGACGAGCGTGCCTGTTCGCACCTCGACGCCCAAGCGTGCGAGCGATCGCGCTGCTTCATCGATCGTCTTGCGATCGAAACCCGGCAGTACCGTTGAAGCAGATTCGATCAAAATAATTTTCACTACATGCCGATCGAGGTCATCTTCACGCGTCGAGTGCGCCAGACCTTCGCTCAACTCTGCGGCCAGTTCCACGCCCGTGATGCCCGCGCCGCCGATCACGATCGGGTAAGGAACTAAACTCGATCGGGTTTTTAATCCGGACAAAAGGATTTCGAAGTGGCCGCGAATTTGGCGCGCATTCTTTACCGACTTCAGCATCAAAACGTGCTCGTTCAAGCCGGGGATGTTGTACGTGGCCGCCTGGCTGCCCAGTGCAATGATCAATCGATCGTAAGGGAAATCGCCGCAATCGGTTTTCACGCTGCGACGATCGAAATCGAAATTGGTGATGCGCGCCTGCGCGAATTTGATCGAATGCGGCAGCAAACTTCGCAAGGGCAGGGCCAAAGATTCAACATCGATCTTGTTGGCCGCCGCTTCATGCAGTTGAAATTGCAGCAGGTGATAATCGTGTTGTTCGATGAGCATCACCTGAAAGCCGCACTGCTGCCGTGACAAACTGCGCACGGCCGCCAAACCAGCATAACCCGCACCTGCGACCACTACTTTGAGTTGACCGTTGGCGTTCATCTTGTCTCCCTAGACTTTTTCGCCTTACCCAGTTCATTTACATGTTAAAGATGACATTTATCATATATTCTATAGTGATTTATATCACAATATTGTGAACTTGTCAACTAGAAATTTTTTAACATAAAGCCCCGGTTTCATGAGGAAAACCAGGGCTGAAGGCGTTCAGTAAAAAGGGTCAATGTGCCGCTTTCTGTTTCTTTGGCTGGAAGAGTGTCACCAGAATGCGATAGACCGTCAAAAACACCAGACTGACACCTCCTGCCCAGTAGAACGTGCGTGCCCAATCCGCAGGGCTGTCTGTGCCGCTGAACACGCCATGCAATAAGGACAAGATAAAAACCGCAAAGCTGATGTAGTGAATCAAGCGCCAAGTTTTGTGGCCGAGCCGCTTGCGCACATAGAAACTCAGCGCGACGATCGCTAGTAGATAAAAGCTAACTTGGCCCAGACCCACCCAGATCGGTTTGTAATCAACACTATTGAACGGAATGATGATCTGTGCCAAAGTGTAGTTGATGTATTTGTCACCTATCAAGATCAAAGCATGGAACAAACCGAAGGCCAACCCGAGCAGACTTGAGTATTGATGCAGATCAAAAGCAGTCGGACCGCCCGGCCAGACGCGCGCGATCTTGTTGGTGATGATCAAGCCGGTCGCCATCGAGAACCAGAGCAGGCCGAAGGCGGCCATGGCGCTCATGCGCGAGAGATACCAATATGCTTTCGGCGCTTCACCGAGTAAAGAGGTGCTCAAGCCGGGCAACCAATTGGGCAGAACCACTGCGGCCGCGAAGGCGCCAACGGCCACAGCCAGCAGCATGATCAACAAACTTTGAAAAGCCATCGCTGGCGGCAGGCTATCGAGCTCATCGGGCGTAGAAATTTTTGCAGACATGAGTCCTCTATTCGAAACTTCCGAAACGGTGCGCGGACTTCGGAAGTTTATCTCCAAAGATATTGATACATTCGTGCGCTGTAGAGGACGCGACCATCCTCCAG
>JBGQGR010000619.1:0-2362 GCA_041497495.1 Anaerolineae bacterium
CGGTCCGATCGGATCGGCGAAGTCATCATCGCCGAGCAGCGCGGCGAAAGAAGCGACTACGCCGTAAGCCAAACCTTCCAATCCATAGCCGCCTTCGAGCGTCAGCACCAATTTGCCGCCACATAGTTCAGCGGACAACTGCACCAATTTGCGCGTAATGTCGAAAAAGCCGTGTCCGGTCATCAGCATCGATCCCAGCCGATCGCTCCAATGCGGATCGTAACCGGCGCTGACCAAAATCAATTGAGGTTGATACCGGCGCGCAATGGGCACAAGCAATTCATCGAACACCCTCTTCATCGCTTCATCGCCCCACCCCGGCAGCATCGGCACATTCACGCTATAGCCAAGCCCCTGCCCTGCGCCAATTTCGCGCCAATGCCCTGTGCCGGGATAGATGCCATATTGATGCGTCGAGAAGTAGAGGACGTTTGGATCGCTATAGAAAATCGCATTCGTTCCATTACCATGATGCACATCAAAATCGACGATCAACACTCGATCGATCTTGAATTCAGCGCGAGCCGTCGCCGCCGCGATCGCAATATTGTTGAACAGACAAAAGCCTTCCCCATGATCGGCAAAGGCATGGTGGCCCGGCGGCCTGACTAAAGCGAACGCATTTCTCACTTCAGTATTCAGTACTGCCTCACCGGCCGTAACAACTGCGCCCGAAGCCAGCAAAGCCGCAGCATATGATTGCGGCGCAACGTAAGTCTCATCGCCGCGAGCCATCAAGCCGCCCCCGCCACGCTCGGCGATCGATTTGACTTGCCGAATGTATTCAGGTCGATGCACCCGCGCCAAGCGTTCGATCGAGATCGGCCGCGGCGCGATCGAGAGCAATCGATCGCGCATGCCCGTCCGATCGAGCGCAAGATTGATCTGCTCCAATCGATCGGGGGATTCAACGTGGCCGGTTTGCTTGTGCTCCAAGAAAATCGGATCGTAGAGATAGGCAGTGCTCATAAACCCATTCTACTCGATCAAGAACGGCAATTCAAGCAGAAAATAAAAACGGGAGTGATTGAACAATCACTCCCGTTAGCCTTCACATCAAAACAATTATGCACTCATTGATGGCGCATCGCGCTTCGACGAACGAATCGCCCAGACCAAGAGCGCCAGCAGCACGACACCAGCAATGATCACGCCGACGCCTGTTTCTTTCAACGTCACAACAATCGGCGCAATGATCACGGACACAAGGTTGACCACTTTGATCATCGGGTTCAGTGCCGGACCGGCGGTATCCTTCATCGGATCGCCGACGGTATCACCGACAACGCCGGCCTTGTGCCGCTCCGAGCCTTTGCCCGTATTCTTGGCCGGATCCTTCGGCTCATCTTCGATCAATTTCTTGGCATTGTCCCACGCGCCACCCGCGTTGTTCATGAATACGGCGAGCAATTGGCCGGAGAGGATGATGCCCGCCAAGAAACCGCCGAGCGCCTCGACCTTCAAGAACAAGCCAACCAGAATCGGCGGAATGACGGCCAGCAACGCTAACGGGATCAATTCTTTTTGCGCGGCTGTCGTCGAAATTCCTACGGCCTGTTTGTAATCGGGCGGCACCTTGCCGTCCAACACGCCAAGTTTGAATTGACGACGAACTTCCAACACGATCAGCGATGCCGCGCGCGAGACCGCTTGAATTGCAAACGACGAGAACAACCACGGCACTGCGCCGCCGATCAAGAAGCCGACAAACACAACCGGTATGCTGATGCGAATGCCGTTCGCCAACGCGGCCGGATCGACTTTCGACACATCGGTGATGAACGATCCAAATAGCGACACCGCCGCAATGACCGCCGAGCCGATCGCCACGCCTTTGGTGATCGCCTTAGTCGTGTTGCCCACCGCATCGAGATCGGCCATGATCTGCTGAGCGGCTTTAGTCTCGGCATCTTCCATGCCGCTCCAGGCCATTTCGCCAATACCGTTCGCATTATCGGAGATCGGGCCGTACGAATCCATTGCCACGTTGTTGCCGGTCAGCGTCAACATGCCGATGCCGGTCATTGCTACACCATATAAAATATAGGCGACTTCGTGTTGTGCATCGACGCCGCTAAAAATCACAATCGAAGAAAAGAGCGTCGCCGCAATCACGAGGATCGACCAGACAGATGATTCGTAACCGACGGCCAAACCCTGCAAGATCAAAGTGGCCGGGCCGGTATTGGCTGCATTCTTGATGTTCTTAACCGGTGCGGCATGCGTGCCGGTAAAATATTCAGTCAAGCGATCGATCAAAATCGCCAGTAACACTCCAGCGGCGGTGGCTGCAAAGGGGCGAAACCAGCCGCCTGGCACGTTCTGCATGTAGAAAGCACCCACCACACCAAACAAGACAACC
>JBGQGR010000620.1:0-2345 GCA_041497495.1 Anaerolineae bacterium
AAAGAAACTGTCGATCAGTCAACTCTCCTCAGCCGACTTAGTGCCCAAGATGGTTGGCGAGGTGAAAACCGATGTCATCGAAACGGGCAAGATTATCGCCTTTCAAAATCTCAAGCAGCGTATGCGACCCGCGCAGCCCGGCGTCAGCCTGGGCCATTATCAGATCACCGCGGGCACCTTCGGCTGTTTGGTGAAACGCGGCAGCGATCTGTTTATCCTGGGCAACAATCATGTCTTGGCGAATTCCAACAACGCCCAGGTCGGCGATCCGATCTGGCAGCCGAGCAAGTTCGATGGCGGCTCAAGTGCCGATCAAATTGCCAAGCTGGAGAAATTCATTCCGATCGGTTTTCCCGGCGACACGCCCCTACCGCCCGCACCGAGTGACGATCGACCGGGCTGCGCGCCGTTCGCGATCGTGTTGAATTTGTTCGCGCCAAAAGCAGCGAGCCAGCAGAGCGCGATCAATCAACCGGGCAACAACACGGTCGATTGTGCCATCGCGAAACCGTTGACAACTGATCTAGTCACCTCAAATATCTTAAGTATCGGTATCCCGATCGGAGTGGGCAACGCCACACTCGGCACGCCCGTGCAGAAGACCGGTCGCACAACAGGTTACACCACTGGCCAGATCTCTCAGATCGATGTAACGGTTACCGTTGATTACGATGGCCGATCGGCCACCTTTCGCAATCAATTGATGGCCGGCCCCATGAGTGCTGGCGGCGATTCCGGTTCGGCGGTGCTCGATATGAATAAACGGGTCGTCGGCCTGCTGTTCGCCGGATCGGACACCTCCACAATCATGAATCCGTTTCAAGCCGTGCTCGACGCACTGCAAGTGCAATTGGTAATCGCCTGAAATTTGTTGAAGTAGCAGTTGAATTGCCGCCTGAACTCTCCGTGATGTATAATCGGAATGCCACCGTGAAACTTGCGGTGGCACTTCTGCATCATCAAGCTAGTACCATTTCACAGGGGAGAGTGTTGTGCGTTTTCGAATTACTCTTTTGATCATTGGATTTGTCGGGTTAGCGGCTTGCACCAAAACCGGCACGCCTGCACCTGCAACGAGCGCACCCGCCGCATCAACCGCTGCACCGTCTGCGCCGACAGCCGCTCCTGCTCCGACACAACTGCCAGCGCCTAAGGTGCTGCCGATGCCCTTGTATTTCATCGGGCCGAGCAAGACCGTCAATCAAATTTGGCGCTTGGATACAGACGGCACTTCGCTCGCGCAGATTACTAACGAACCAGTTGAAGTCATCAACTTCGATGTCTCGCCCGCCGATGGATCGATCGCATTTGTCAGCAGCAATAAGTTGATCAAGGTCGATGCGAATGGCGGCCATCGAGTTGAATTGTTTACCGGCCCGGCATTCAATCCCACACCCGGCCCCGATCAAATCAATACGCAAGTTGGCTCAGTGCATTGGAAGCCCGATGGTACACTGATCGCTTACGCCTTGAACGGTGTGAATACGATCGCAGCGAATGGCGGCGCGCCGATCATTGTGCAAGCCAACGATCCCATTCCGGCGCCCAGTCCGACCAGCCCGGCCAGATTCTTTTGGCCCGCGGCTTGGTCACCGGATGGTTCACGCATTTTGATGAATGTCTCGTTTTATCCTGAGGGCGGCAGCTTGGCCATCAAGATTGTCGCGGGCGGCGCGCCGATCATGGTCAATACGCCTGAGGGCTGGCCGTGCTGCAATCCCGATTGGAGTTTAGACGGCGCAGCTATCTTCTTCGCCAACGATTATCCCGGCTTAATTCCTTCGGGCTTGTGGCGCGTCGATGCTGCCTCCGGTCAAGGCTCCACTTTGATCGCGGGTGCAAATCAAGCCGGCACCGCTTTCAATCTCGTGTCACAAGTCAAGCAGTTATCCGATCAACGGTTGTACTATTTTATGGCGCAAGCCAATGCGATGCCGGACAAGCAGCCTGCCGTCTCGATGGCCAGCTCGGCGGTGGATGGTGTAACCGATCGGAAGCAGCTGCGCACCGACAGCTACGTCGTCGGCGAAGCGTTGTGGGATCCCAAGCAGACGGGCGTAGTGATCAAAGACATCACCGGCGCGCCGCTCGACTTTTCCGGTGGTCAATCGACGCAGCTCATCTGGCTGAACGTCGATAATACCGTCCCGCTTAAGCTGCCGGCCTTCGGCTTCAATCTGCGCTGGGGTAAACCGTAAAGGCACACGGAACGCTGGATTTGGAATGGACCTGAAGAACCTTGCAGTCAAATAGCTGCAAGGTTTTATTCTGGGTAAGTTGTGCTAGAATAATATACGGTCGATCCGCGACCGGAGGCTGATGGTGACTCAACACGAAACACATAC
>JBGQGR010000621.1:0-2340 GCA_041497495.1 Anaerolineae bacterium
CAACGCCATGATCATCCAGATCAGCCGCATGCTCGGTCCCGCATTTGCGGGCATTATCATTGCCCGTCTGGGCGTGTCGACCGCGTTCTGGCTGAATGGCTTGAGCTTTCTGGCGGTCATCGTCACTTTGGTGTTGGTGCGCAGCCAGCAAGTGACGAGCCCGCCGAGCGGCAAATCGATGCTGCACGAATTTAGCCAAGGCTTGAAGTTCATCAAGAACCAGCCGCGCATTCAAGATTTGCTGCTCTGTGTCGTGCTGGTCACTTTCTTGGGCTTCTCGGTCTTGACCATCGCCTCTGCTTTCGCCGTGAAGATATTGCACGGCAATTCTGAAACTTACGGCTTATTGTTATCGGCCTCGGGGGCGGGCGCCTTGATCGGTGTGCTGTTCGTCGTGCCAATTGCGCAGGCTGCGCACCGCACCGGTCTCATCATGATCGCGACGATTGCGTGGATGGGCACCTGGTTCATTATCTTGGCCAGCACCAATGTCAGTGCCGTCGCCAATCTGAGCATCTTCATGTTCAGCATCGGCGCGCCGACGGTTATTACGATGGCGCTCGGCTTGATCCAGCTGTTGGCCCCGCCAAACATGCGGGCACGTTTGGTCACGGTTTTCATCATGGTCAGCTTCGGCATGCAGCCGGTTGCCTCTTTCTTGGTCGGCTTGAGCGCCGAAACTTTTTCAATTCCAACGGCGATCTTGATCAACGGTCTGTTGTTCCTGGTCGGCGCAGCGGCGATGTTCTTATTCCGGCCGGAGCTGCGGCACTGGAGCGCGAATCAACATTCGCCTGCGCCAATGCCGGAGGCCGATCAACAAACAGCCGAGGCGATCTCGGAAGCCATGGAGTCGCTTGAAATTTAGAAACTTAGCGGACGTTTCGAGTTAGAGAAGCACACTATGTACGACACACAATTCGATCCCAATCTCATTCACTGCAAAGCCTTCCAGCATTTTCCAGCCGATGCCTTCCCGACGATTCATCCCATCCATTGGTTGACGTCGCATTTTGCGGTCGGCGGCTGGTCACCCCTGCGCCGCTTGAGCGGCATGGTGACCGCGCATATGACGCGCATCGCGCCGCACAGCGGCTTCACCTGGCATCCGCATCGCGGTCTGGAAATTTATACGTGGGTCCTGGAAGGCACACTCCATCACGAAGATTCGACCGGCGGTGAAGGCGACATCATGGCAGGCGAATTGCAGCGCATGTTCTCCGGCGATCACATTGAGCATCAAGAATTAAATCTGAGCGATCAGCCGGTGCGCGTGATCCAAATTTGGTTCGCGGCCGATTTCAAATATCGCGGACTGGCACCGCATTATCAGCAGCTGCGCCGCGATCAACTGCCAGCGCAGCAGGCTGAATTAGCCTGCACCTATCGATTGATCGGTGATGGCTCGCCGATGGATCAACACATGATCGGTCGACTAACCGCCACCACGATCGAGGCGGGTGGCCAAACCCGATTGGAACTTCCGCACCCCGACGAGGATTTGTTCCTGTATGTGACGGATGGAGTCGGACAAGCGCCGTACGATAGTGATCCAATTACACTAGGACAATATGATGTTATCTTAGCCAAACCCACTGCCGAAGCAACTACCGTTTGTGCGGCGAACGATCGATCACTAAACTTTCTGAGTTTCTATCTACCGAGGTTTTTATCATGACTGAATCTATTCACCCGAAAACCGAATTAGGCTACGTCTCAATCACCGTGCCTGATCTCGCTCGCTCGTTGGACTTCTATCAAAACGTCTTAGGCATGAAGATTCATCGACGCGGCGACGGCACGGCAATGCTCGGCGGGGGCGGCGCGAATGTGCTGGAACTGATCGAAGATCCATCTGCCAAGCGAGCACACCGCACCAGCGGCTTGTATCACTTTGCCATCTTGCGGCCATCGCGTTTTGAGTTGGCGCAATCGCTGCGCCGCTTAGCTGAAACGCAATGGCATTTGGAAGGCTTTGCCGATCATCTCGTCAGTGAAGCGATCTATTTACCCGATCCCGATGGGAATGGCATTGAGATTTATCGGGATCGACTTCGATCGGACTGGCCGCAGGTCAACGGTAAATTGCAAATGGGTTCCGATCCGATCGATCTAGAAGGGATTCTGGCCGAACTCGAGGGGCATCCAGAAGCGTGGACGGGCATGGAGGATAAAACGATCTTGGGCCACATGCATTTGCACGTCGGCAGCGTTGAGAAAGGCACTGCGTTTTATCATGACGTGCTGGGCTTTGATATGATCGCAGGACTTAGCCAGGCGGCAGCCTTCGTCTCGGCGGGCGGCTATCATCATCACATCGCTTACAACACCTGGAACGGC
>JBGQGR010000622.1:0-2339 GCA_041497495.1 Anaerolineae bacterium
CACCTGAAGCGCGATCGAACGTCAACCTTTTTCTCCAAGCGAAGATCAAGGCGCAAGTATAGCGCAGGCCGAACATATTTCCAAATGATGATACAATCCACGCAAACGATTTGCGAAAGGCAATAGACCATGGAAGTCGCACCGAATGTTCATCAAATCACTTTGAATTTTGTGAATGCATTTCTTATCGTCGATGAGGACGGCTTGACGTTGATTGACACCGGTATGCCGGGCAGCGATAAGAAGATTCTCGAATACCTGAGCGGGATCGAAAGATTGCCCAACAATCTCAAACGGATCATTCTGACTCATTCCGATATCGATCATGTCGGCGGCCTGGCCATGTTAAAAGCAGCGACGGGCGCGCGCTCCTATGCCAACTCAATCGAAGCGGGTGCCATTGCTCAAGGCAGATCAACGCGCCAACTCAAACCGCTGGGCGTGCGGACAATGTTGTTTAAAATTTTAAACCGCTTCTTCAAAGCGAAACCCGCCAGGATTGATGAAATGTTGAGCGAGGGACAGCGGCTGCCCGCCTTGGGCGGTCTACAGGTGGTCAACACTCCCGGTCATACACCGGGGCATATTTCGTTGTTCTCACCGTCGGCTAAAGTTTTGTTCGCAGGCGATTCGATGCGATCGAGCGATGATCGATTGACACCGTCACCGCTGGCGAATACGTGGGACGAAGCGAAGATGCGCGAGTCGATCAAGATTCAAGCCGCGCTCGGCGCAGAGATTGTATGCGTAGGACACGGCGCGACGATCAAAGATGCGGCGAATAAATTTCCGCAATTGTAGGGGCAACCCTCGTGGTTGCCCAAAGGGGCGAGTACAAGGCTCGCCCTACGAGAAAGATCTATATTTTTTCCAATACCGATGCATGCCCATTGCCGACATGAAGGCCGGATTCGCGGCTTCATTCGCTAGCGACCATTCTTGATCTAACCAGTGCGCCGAATCACGCGATCTGATCCAATCGATATACCGTTCGCGCAATTGATCGATCGATGGATCGTTCTTCATCACTTGTGCCAACCACGCTTCAATTTGATCCAGCTCACTTTCGAGCGCATTCAAATGCCAATCAGCATCGTCATAGATACCAAAGTGTGTCGGCGCGATGCGCTTGAATTTTGCCTCGCGCAATTTATTGATACTCGCGCGCCACTTCTCGATGTGGAACTCCGGCGGCGGCATCGGCAGACGCAAATACCGATCAGCCGCAATGCGCACACCGCCGACATCGCCGCTGAAGCATACGTCTTCAAATAGATAGACTAGATGATGATCGGCGTGGCCGGGTGTATCAAGCGCAGTAAATTGCAGGTCTTCGATATTGATCTGATCGCCGTCATGCAGAATGTACAATCGATCTTCAGGCACGGCCAAGAACTCGCCCCACAACTGATCCATCAGGCTGCCATAGATGCGCGTCGCGCTTGACAGTAATTTTTCTGGATTCAGCAAATGCGGTGCGCCGATATGATGCACGTGAATCTGTGCACCCTGCTGCGCCCACCAACCCGCCGCGCCCGCATGATCGAGATGGATGTGGGTGAGCAAAACATCGGTGATGTCGCGCGGCGCCAGATCGATCTGTTTCAGCGCCGCTAGCAAATGCTCGATCGTCGAGCCGGGTCCGCTTTCGACCAACACTGCGCCGCGTCGATGTGGAATCACATACACCGCAATTGCGTGTGGAATATTTTGGAAGTTGAGATCAATGGTATGAATTGTTCTAGACATTGTCAGTCGTTGAACGTCATAAATGGTTTGGAATGCGTGAGATAATACCACACAACTTTAGATGATCGGTATGTAGTACAATTATTTTCAAGATACTTCACACTGGTTGCCATTATGCAACTGCTGACCCACCTCAAACCCCTGCCGCCCCTGCCCGATTCGTTTCTATTCGGCGTATCGATCTCCGATCATCAAGCCGAAGCGTCTGACAATCATTTCCCGCCCGACATCTGGGACGCCTGGGAGAAACGCGCGGGCGTCGTACCGCGCGGACGCGCGACCGACTTTTGGAATCGCTGGGAAGAAGATGTGCTGAATGCGCATCGACTGGGCTGCCGCGCGTTTCGCTTTTCAATCGCGTGGACGCGCGTCGAGCCGCAGCCGGGCAAATTCGATCAGAGTGTGCTGGATCATTATCGATCGATCGTGCTGCGCATGCGCGAGTTGAACATGGAGCCGGTCGTCACGCTGTGCCATTTCGTCTGGCCGCAGCATGTCGAAGATCGCGGCGGCCTCCGATCTACTCAATTCGCTCGCTGGTTTGTTACCTATGCAAATCAGGTTCGGACTGCACTCGATCCGAACGTGAA
>JBGQGR010000623.1:0-2339 GCA_041497495.1 Anaerolineae bacterium
ATAGAGCGAGCAGATAATCGGCTAGCTCCACGCGCGACACCGCACGCGTCGCGGTGACGTGGCGCACGCCGCTCTCGGCGCTTTGCGCCAAGCGCATGACCCGCGCCGCCAGATCGTCGGCCCAAACCACCGAGCGGAATTCGTCGTAGACGATGGTGACCGGCAGATTACGCGCGGTGCGATAGCGCAGCCAATCCCAGTGGCCGGTGCGCCCGTTGGGCGATGGGCCGATCGGCAGGCCGACGCGAATGATCAACGAACCGGGTCGGTCCAAGACCAGCTCTTCGGCTTCCACGCGGGTGCGGCCGTAGACGCTGATCGGGCAGGGAACCGATTCCTCATCGTAAATACCATCGCCGCCAAAGACATGATCCGAGGAAACGTAAACGAGCCGAGTTCGTTCCGGCAGCGCATCGATCACCCGCTTCAAGTAAACGATGTTAATTTCGCGGGCCCACGCAGGGGCCAGTTCGCAGCGCGGCACGTCGCACACCGCGTGGCACTGGAGCAGCATGTTCGGCTGATATTGTTTGAAGACGGATTTCGGCCAAGCCGGCTCTTCGAGATTCAGCACCGGCCACTGGCGAATCGCTTTTGCGCGATTGGCCCGGGTGATAAACGGCAAGATCGATTGGGGAAACAGCCGGGCGATACTGAAGCCGAGGATCGAGGTGGCACCGAACAGTAAGTTGGATGGGAGCATCAGTGTCGACAGTTATTGCCCTTGAGTAGCATTCTGCCACGCGGGGTGAGAGCGATCTCGGGATTATGGATGCCTTCGTCTCTGTCAATTTGTATCAGTCCGTCGATCATCGCGTCTTCCCAAATCGTCTGTCTTGGGCAATGACTTTGCCACGCTTCCATAGCGTCGTCGTAAGTGCGGCGGCGGTCGGCGACCCACTGCAGAAACTCTAGCATCAGGAGGTTTGTCGATTCGCCCATTACCATTCGACTAACCGGCTTTAGCTAGGGGTTCTTGATTTTGAATCGTAATTTTGGGGTTAGGGTTGGATTTCGGAATTGAAAAACCTTGCTCACGCAAGAGTTGAAGGTGTTCCTCCATGCCCCATCTCGCTTGGTAAAGACAGTCCTCGACTGAATGTCCGATACCGGTGAAGCCCTCAACATCCGGTGAGTAGAAACCAAAAAACGTTGGATCTTCAGTCGCTTCGATGATCAATGAGTACTTGAAATCTAACACGGTATTTCTCCTATCGCTTGAGGCCAGCAGCCTTCAAGATGGCGTTGCAAGTTCCCGTCGGGATTTCTTTGACTCCATGATAGTCAACTCGAATGAGCCTGTCCACACCGGCTTTGGTGTAGTAACGGACGGAGCCTTTCTCTTTTAGCAGTCGGAACCCGTTCTGCCCAAGCAGCCGGACCAGCTCGCTGAACTTCATCTTTCAAGCCTTATCTGCGATTCACCGCAGATCGCATATATCTAAAGGCCAGTACTTTACGAGAAAAATTTTCCGTATTTCTTTACCACCAGTTCTTTCATCTCGGTGCTCGATCCCGAGGCCAGCGGATAGTCTTTCATCCACTCATAGGGGCGTGTGGCATCGATGACGGCGCGCGTGCTGAAGCCTTTCTGATCTTTCGGGATCACCGGATCGAGCGGGCCGCTCCAGGCGCGCCGGATGAAATCGGTGTCGTTGGCCGGATCGGAGCGCGTGCACATAGCCCATAGCACGTCGTTCATGTCGTAGGGATCGATGTCGTCGTCGACCACGACAATGTAGCGTCCAAGATAGGCGCCGGCGCCACATTGGGCGGCGATCATGCCAGCCTGCTTGGCGTGTCCGGGATAGCGTTGCTTGATCGATACGGCGGTGAAGAACCGTCCTTGAAAACAAGCGACGCCGCGAATATCCGGCACGCCGGCTTTTTCCATGTGATCCCAGATAAATGCCGAGCGCACCAAGTTGTCGTCCGAGCCGCCGGGCGGGCGCGACGATGGCGCGCCGGTGAGGATCGGATTATTCCGATGCGTCAATCGTTTCACTTTGATGATCGGCTCGGTGCGCTCACCGCTGGCGTAGTAGCCGGTCCATTCGCCGTAGGGTCCTTCGCGTCTTTGCTGATCGGGCAAGCATTCGCCTTCGATGGTGATTTCCGAAAACGCTGGCGTGGGCAGCCCCGTGTGTTTGCCGATGACGACATCGACCGGTTCGCCGCGGCGGTGAGCAGTAGCGGATCGTCGCCGAAGCTGATCGCCACCGGGCAAGGACGGCCTTGGTCGAAATATTTTTGCCGGATGATGCGGCCTTGTTTGCCGGGCGAGATGTAAAGCGCCAGGGTGTCCTTGTCGTGCACCATGACGCGGTAGCAGCCGATAT
>JBGQGR010000624.1:0-2338 GCA_041497495.1 Anaerolineae bacterium
GAAGTCGAAGGACGCGCGCCGCTCCGCTCAGGATGCTTGTGCAACATGAGTTACTGCCTTGCGCCAACGATCGTCAGCCCGACGATCGCCACTACCAGGATCAGCACGGTCAATTGTGCGCGGCGGCCTTCGCGATTGAACCAGCGCGCGACACCGGCCGGACTCCGATCGATCAGATACGGGACGAGAGCCAATAAGACCAGCAAGCCGATCGGCAGCAGAACGCCCATGACAAATGGATCGCCCCAGCGCAGCAATTGCTGCACCCAAATAAAAATCCAGGGTGCGGTTGCTTCGGCAGGCGGTTGCACAAAGTTGCCCTGCGGGCCGATCGCCGGCGGAAAGAACAACGCCAACGCCAACAAAATAATCGTAGCGATCAACATCGCCAGCGCTTCGCGCGGCACCAATTCGTTGCGCGAGATACGCGCGGGACGATCGATCGATTCAGTTGATTTCACATCATTCGATCGAGTTTGCTCACTCGATATGCCGCCATCGCGCCGCACACGAAAAATATGCCAGGCGATGAAGCAGAACGCGATCAAGGCCAGACCGAAAATGTGCCAGCCATACAATCGAACGACGGTGTCCGGGCCGATCTCTTGTCCGCCGACGACGGTGCCGTACAACGCCGGGCCGATCAAGGGAATGCTCTTCAACAAATTAGTGCCGACCAGCAGCGCCCACGCGATATCGCTGTCCCACTTCAACGCGTAGCCGGTGAAATCGAGCAGCAGCACTGCGGCCAACAAGATCAAACCCAACAACCAATTGAAACGCCGGGGTTGTTTATATCCGCCCGTGAAGGTCACGCGCAGCAGATGCAGAATGACCATGACGACCAGCGCTTGCGCTGCCCAATAATGCAGACCGCGCACCAGCCAGCCATACGGCACCAGGAACGTGATCGTCTGCACCGATTGGTTCGCGGCATCGATACTGGGAATGTAATAGAACAGTTCGAGCGCGCCGGTCAGAACTAACACGCCGAACAAGAAAATCGACAGGCCGCCGAGCCCGAACGTATAACGGAAACGCGACTCGCGAGCCGGGATGGTAACCGGATGCAGATGATGGAAGAAGGTCGATCGGTTGGGCATGCTCTCGCTCAACTCCGCCGCGTGTTGCGCGCCACGATAGCAATCGCTGCGATGATCAACAACCCGATCGCACCGATCGCAACCGGTCGTTCTTCGGTCGTTGAAGGCGGCGGCACGTGCAGACGCAAAACCGCAGCGTTGCCATCGTCGAGAGTAATGCCGTAAGGCAGCGCACTGTTCGCCCGCATCAAATAAGCGGTCAGGTTCCAGGCTTCTTCGGCGGTGATCACTCGAGGGTTGTACCACGGCATGCGCGTCGCGATCACATTGTGCAAATCGGTTGCAGTCGCATAACGCGCCAAAGTGCCGGCGCCGATCACCGCCGGAACTGCGCGGGGCAAATCAAAACCGTCCGGCGGATGATTGGCGGCGTGACATTTCGATTGCCAGCAATTCATTTCCTGAACGCCAAAGACCAAACGCCATTCAGCGGTCAGACCCTGGCCTTTATCGCCGTGACACGGAATGCACACCAGCCAATACGTGATCGCACCTTTATCCGCTTGACTCGGATTGTTTGCGGGCAAAACCGGTTTATCTAATCGATTTGCGGTCAAAGTTAAAATCAATTCGGGTATCAGCGTGCCTTTGGGGTCGGGCGTGGGCAGCGGAGTGGCTGTGGGTTGCGTCGAGCCGATCGATCCACACGCATTGAAGCTCAACGCGATCAGGCTCATCAGCGCGATGATCAAGATCGATCGTCGACAGTGCATACATCCTCCAGATACGAATCCATATCGATCGATTCTGCCGGATCGATCAACCCAGTGATCGATGCCGCGCGCGCCTGCGCATTAACAAAAACACGATCAACACCACCAGCCCGATCGAGATCGCGATCCCGATCGGCGCGAAGCGTGCAGACTGATCGGCAGCGGGCATCGATCGTCCACTCGCCCACCACATGAAAGCGGCTACGTTGCGATAGTCATCATCGCTCAATGCACCCGGCCTTTGCGGCGGATGCGTGCGGCGGAGATAATCAACCAGTTCATCGGACGCGAGGAAGCGCGCCAAGATCGGCGGCGATCCAATGACGGCGGGAATGGTGCGCGGCAGCGGATAACCTTGATCGCCTTCGCGGCCGGCATGGCAGCCGCGCGCCCAACAATTCTGATGATCGTCTACCCACACCGCGCGCCATTCGTCAGTCAGACCCTGCCCGCGATCGCCGTGGCACGGCATGCAGTTCAGGTAGTAGATCATGCGGCCCAGATCGATCGGCGTGTGCGCGC
>JBGQGR010000625.1:0-2335 GCA_041497495.1 Anaerolineae bacterium
AGTTGGCGTTGGCTGAAGTGCGGCGTTAAGTTTCGCGATCAAAACATCGCACGAGCTGGGCAATGCGAGTGTAACTCCAGATAATCCGATGAATCTCAAAAATTCGCGACGAGTAATGGGCATATGAGCGTCAACATCCTGCCCTAAAGGGTGCGGCGCACAGCGATGTGGCGCGCAGTCGAAGGAGCGGATCGGTGTTCAACCTATTAGCTCATCTAGGAACTTCCACCGGTTGAGTCGATGACGGTTTGGAAGCGGCGCGGCTCTCCGGCACGCGCAAAGTTGCAAAGGCATTCATCACCGCGCGCGCCAACTTGCTTGAATCGTGCCGCCACGGCCGGCTTTCGTCGGCGACATCGACGCTGATGATCGGAATGGTCGATGAGGCTTCGGCTTGGATCATTTCGCCAACGCCGTCCGGCGGATTGTGCCACTCGATGTTCGTGCGCGAGTTTGCGATGATCGCGTCGATCACATTCGGGCCGATATGTTTCTCGATCGCTTGAGCGTGATCGAGCACGGAATATCGATCGGTTTCGCCGTGCTGAGTGGCGACATTGCAAATATACAATGTCAGCGCCTTGCTGGCGCGGATCGCATCCGGGATGCTGTTGATCAATAAGTTGGGCAGCACGCTGGTGTATAAACTGCCCGGACCCAGCACGATCAAATCAGCATCGAGGATCGATCGGATTGTGTCGGGGTACGGTCGGGCATTGGCCGGTTTCAAAGTCACCCGCTCGATCGATCCGTGTGTGCGTGTGATTGCCGATTCGCCATCGACATGCGTCAACCCTTGCTCAGTTTTGATCTCGGCGCTGATCGAAACATCATTCAGCGTGCTCGGTAAAATCCGGCCGATGATCGCCAGCACGCGGCTGCTTTCGATCAGCGCTTGCTCGAAGGATCCACTGACATCCGCCATGGCGGTGATAAATAAATTTCCAAAGGCGTGTCCATCCAATTCTGCGCCCTGCGCGAAGCGATATTGGAATAACTGCGCCGTCAATGATTCATCATCGGCTAATGCGGCGAGGCAGTTGCGAAAATCGCCGGGTGGCATCACACCCAGTTCACGGCGCAGACGTCCGCTCGATCCGCCGTCATCGGCGACGGTGATGATCGCCGTGATGTTGGAGGTGTGCGCTTTGATGCCGCGCAGAAAAATCGACAAGCCGGTGCCGCCGCCAATCGCCACAACTTTCAAGCCGCGTTCGCGCTGATAATGCCGATAAACAATCTCGGCCATGGGTTTACTGCCGGGACGCATGAACGGTGCCAGGATCGATCGGTTGATCTTGACGATCGCAATCCCGATGGCCGCGATGCCCACGCCGCCAATTAAGATTGCACGCAGCACGCGCGGGACGAATTGCAGCGTGATGAAATAGAAAATGTCAGGCAGCGGCTGATTGCGGTAGACATCGACGACGACGTAAGCGATGCCGAGGCCGATCAATGTAATGCCCAATAAGAGCAGTCCAAACCAGCGCTTGATGCCGATGCCCGGCGTAAACCAGCGCCAGATCGAGGCGGAGCGAATGCGATGAAAGAAAGAAGGTTTACTGTCAGTCATAATCGAATCGATTGTAACTCAATCGCGAGAGTTTGTCATTCTGAAGGCGCGTGAGCTTTGCGCGTCTATCATGACACAAGTATAATCGCATTTGCAACAAATACTGGATTATTGTTATTCGATCGATCGACGATTCAACTCCAAACGTCATTGCGAGCCGCGTAGCGGCGAAGCAATCTCCCTATCGATCTTGAGATCGCTTCGTCGGGCATTGCCCTCCTCGCGATGACGAAATACAATGAGGTAACCATGGCTGACTTTGAACTTCTCCACGATTTAATTGTCCCGAATACTTCCAAAATAGTTTTGTTAGTGATGGACGGACTCGGCGGGCTGCCGCGCGAACTCAACGGCCCAACCGAGTTGGAATTTGCTCAAACACCCAATCTCGATCGATTGGCGGTGGAAGGCAATCTGGGTCTGAGCAATCCTGTCCGAACGGGCATCGCACCCGGCAGCGGTCCGGCACATCTGGCGATGTTCGGTTACGATGCGGTCGAATATCAGATCGGTCGAGGTGTGTTGGAGTCGCTGGGTATCAACTTCGATCTCAGGCCGAGCGATGTGGCGGCGCGCGGCAATTTCTGCACGGTCGATGAATCAGGCGCGATTACGGATCGACGGGCAGGGCGCATTCCCACGTCGAAGTGCATTGAATTGGTGAACAAGCTGCGCCCGATTAAGATTCCCGGCGTCGAGGTGTTTGTCGAGCCGGTGCAAGATTATCGCTTCTGTTTGATTTTACGCGGCGATAGCCTG
>JBGQGR010000626.1:0-2333 GCA_041497495.1 Anaerolineae bacterium
ACCGGCAACTCGCATGTCAAGTCAATCCAAATCTTTGACGAAGGCCTTAACCACTTTGGCCACGCCGGCCGATTCATTGTGCAGGTTGTAGCGGCCCGCCGCCGCCGGGATCACGATCGTCTCGGCGTAACGCAGCGGATGACGGCCGCCCGACCACTCAATCGAAATTTGATCCCCCTCCACGAGATTCAGGACATGAAAACGTTGTTGCTGCGTATCATCCGGATAACTCCCGGCAAATTCGGCGCGATGAATGGCAAAGAACATCAACGGATGCGCGCCGATCACGTATTCCGTCCACCCTGCGCCCGTGCGAATGATCTGCGGTGACGGAATTAGATTGTGCCGCACCCAACGTGTCTGCCGGTTGAAATCGATGTTGTCCCAGGCGCGCTCAATATGGATCGGCCGCAAATGGCCAGTCAGATCGCGCCGGAGGTAATCGTAGATCTTGAAAGTATAGAGATACGGCGTGGCGCTAATTTCCAGGACCACGTTGTTCGCGCCGCTGTTATGAACCGTGCCGGCGGGAATCAGAAACAGATCGTGCACACGCGTCGGCCAGGCATTCACAAAGTTCTCCGTATCAAATCCGACGCCTTTGTCGCGTGCACCTTCGGCCGCGCGGCGAAAGGACTGCGGATCGATCCCTTCTTTCAAGCCGAGATAACACAATCCGCCCTCGCCTACTTTGAGCATATAGTAGGTTTCATCTTGCGTGTAGCTAAGCCCAAATTCCTGCTGCGCATATTTGAACTGCGGGTGAACCTGGCACGATAAATTGCCGCCGTCCAGCGTATCATCATAGTTGAACCGGATCGGGAAGCTGGTGCCAAACCGATCGGCTACGCGCGGCCCCTGAATATCGATCGTCGCCTGCGCCATCAACATCTCGAACGGGACTTCGAGCCGCAGCTCGCCATCGCACAACACCACGCCGTTTTCGGGTGTGATCAATTCATACGACCAAGCGTAGTTCGGCTTCGACGGATCCAGCTGCATGTGCTGCTTCATCCACTGGCCGCCCCAAGCGCCGGGATAGAATACCGGTTTGACCCGGAACGGTTGCCGCGCGAGCATGGTGAGTGCGGTGCGAACATGATCGCCGCTGGCAAAAGTCGGTTGGGCCGGATCGGTCGTGTCCACAAACAGGTCCAACCGCTTGAGCAGCGCGGCCTTATGCTGCGCCATCACCGGCCAATCCACCCAATAAATACTTTTCATTCCGGGATAAGCCGATGTGCCGAGCAAAACATTGCGTCCGCTGGCGACGAGCTGCGTAATGATCTCTTTCGGCAGATCGAGCCACGCTAAATGACCTGGCAGATCGAGCAAAACGCTGCCCTGCCCATAACACATGACACGTTGGCCTCGATCCACTGCAAGCTGCGCTTGTTCGCGCAAATTGTCTAAAATCCGGGGGTCAAAAAAATCTATTAGACCGCCGTCATAGAGTTTGCCAAAGACACTGTCGTTGTTATCGAGACACTTGGCCAGTAGCTCTTGGATCGCCGCGGTGCTCTTGCGCGCGACGGACACATCGATCCATTCAACGAATCGATCGGCTAACGCTAATTGCAAGCCACTGTGCAGCGCCGACCAATCAACACCGCTCATGCCATCGATCAGCCAGATCGGCGCATCAGCAGATAGCAGCCGCTCAGCCAGGGCGGCATAACCGGCAGCGAATTGACCGCGAGGAACATCATAACCCGGGACGGTATCGTAAGTCTCCTGATGAATCTCCAAATTCCTCTCCTGGCTGAGTGACTTGCAAGCTCGTCAGTTGCACTGGTTGCCGGCTGTCGGCACTTCATTGCATGATCAATTCGAAGTGGCTTGCTCCGCGATCGATCGGAGATATCTGCGCACTGCAGCCGCCGTCGGCAGCGAGAGCGCATGGGCCGCGATACTGCGCGACTGAGCCGAGCTGTAACGCCGAATCGCCTGCTTGACCAGCGGCACGGAGCGCTGGCCCATGCTGAACTCGTCGAGGCCGAGTCCCAATAACACCGGCACGGCCAGCGGATCGCCCGCGAGCTCGCCACACAAGCCCACCCACCGGCCGCGGGCATGGGCTGCTTCGATCACCATATTGATCAACCGCAGCACCGCAGGATGAAACGCATCGGCCAAGGGGGCGACTTCGGCCTGCGTTCGATCTGCGGCTAAGGTGTATTGCGCCAGATCGTTAGTTCCGATGCTGAAGAAATCCACGGCTTCGGCCAAGGCGGCCGCATTGAGAGCTGCAGCCGGCACTTCAACCATGATGCCGATCTCAACCTGACGAGCATAAGGAGTGCCGCGAGCCTCAAGCTCGGAACGCACTTGAT
>JBGQGR010000627.1:0-2322 GCA_041497495.1 Anaerolineae bacterium
CGCTGATCATGATCTTGGCTGCACCGCGTCGAATGTGCTCGGCCGCTTCGCCGATCGCTTGTGTACCCGTAGCACACGCGCTAACGATCGTGCTGATCGGTCCTTTGGCTTGCGCCAGCATGCTCACGTGATGGGACGGCATGTTGGGCATTGCAGCCGTAATGCCGAAGGGACTGGCAAACCGCCAGCCTTTCTTCCGAAAGATTTGCATTTCTTCATCGGCTTTATCGAAGTTGCCCATCGCCGTGCCGATTAAGACGCCGGCCTCTTCTTGAAGGTCTTCGAGAAAAGGCAAGCCCATGCCGGCATCGGTTAAAACCTCATGCGCAGTAGCGAAGGCAAGTTGCGAAGCGCGGCCGATGCGCCGTGCTTCTTTGACGTTCATCCATTTGGTGATATCGAAGTCTTTGATTTCACCCGCGATCTGCGTGGGATATTCACTCGCGTCGAACTGTGTGATCTTGGCAATGCCCGACCGGCCGTGGATCAATCCGTCCCAATATTCCGCTACGGTATGACCCAGCGGCGAGATAGCGCCCAAACCGGTAATCACGACACGCTGGGCATCAGGTCGAAGTTCCATTTCTAAAATTCTTTCCTTTAAGCAGCCATTTTGGGATCAGCTAAACCAGCCTTGATCGCCTCAATAATTTTGGCATCAACCGCCTGCTGGGTCGATCGGATGGCGCCGAAGATCGCTTGCGCATCCGATCGGCCATGCGCGATCAATACGATGCCATCCACACCCAGCAGCGGCGCGGCGCCGATTTCGCGGTAATCGACTTTCTTGCGCAAGCGCTGCAGCGAGGGAATAAGCAAAATAATTCCCGGCAGCATCAAGATCAAACCGGGAATCATCAACACGAGCGCGATCTTATTCAACAGCCCGCCGGTTAATTCGCGCTTGATGAAGCGAATCATAAAGGACGCAATGCCTTCAGTGAGTTTGGTGATCACGTTGCCGGTAAAGCCGTCGGTGACGATCACATCCGCCGCGCTGCGCGGAATATCTTTGCCCTCGATATTGCCGACAAAGTTCAATGAACTTTCTTTGAACAGTTTATACGCGTCACGCACCAGCATCGAGCCTTTATCAGCTTCTTCGCCGTTGGAGACCAACCCGACCCGCGGATTCTTCATCCCCAAAACATGCTCGGCATAAATGCTGCCCATCAGCGCATTTTGCAGTAAATTGATCGGCTTGGGATCAGTATTCGCGCCGAGATCGATTAGCACCGTCAACGTATCGCCCGCCGGAAACTTGGAGCACAACGCCGGTCGATCGATGCCGCGAATGCGGCCGAGTCCAAACAAAGCCGCGGCCATCACCGCGCCGGAATTGCCCGCTGACATCATCGCATCGGCTTTACCCTCTTTCACTAAGCGCGCACCTACGCTCAGTGAATTGTCTTTCTTCTCTTTCACCGCCAACGTGTGCTCGTGCATCTCCACAACTTCACTGGCGTGGACGATCGAGATCGGGAGATCGCCGATCGAGTGACGCGCCAGCTCGCGCTTGATTTCCTCTTGGCGGCCGACGAGAATAATTTCCAAGCCCAACTGCTGGACAGCCAGCACCGCACCATCGATCACTACACCCGGCGCATCATCGCCGCCCATCGCATCGACCACAATTTTCATGCAATTCCTCGCGTCATGATTGAAGCCGTCGCATTGTACCTGACGGTGATACTCTTGTCAAAAGCGCTGGTCGAAAAAGATCGAACGCGGCGCAAATCAGTTCAACGAAAACGGGATCGATTCAGCGTGTGGTTTGTGCTGTGCCGCTTGAACGATCTGCAATCCGCGGATTTCACGGCGCAGCAAGGCCTCAACCCGATCAATCAACTCGGCGATCGAGTCGGTGGCAAGCAGCAGCTGCTTCTCTGGCGATTCGATCTGCAAGACTGTGGCCGCCAGATTCGCCAGCCCGGCCGGTTCATCAGGCAGATCGATCTCGATCCGGCTGTTGGTCAGCTGCGAGAGTAGATTCAAGTAGCGATCCAGCCGGAGGCGAATTCGCTCCAACTTGGCTTGCACACTTTTGGCGTCGACGGGAATCCACGGCCAGAGATCGATCGTGCCGCTGAGATAGGGTAGGTCGGTATGAGTCTGTAAGATGCGAAAGCGCGCATCGCCAACGCACAGGATGTTCAAGCGGCCATCGGGTAATTTCTCGCACTGAATAATTTTTGCCGTGGTGCCGATGGCATGCGGCTCGGCGTTCGATCCAACTTCCTGGCCTGATCGAATTAACACGACGCCAAACGGCTGATTGATCTTTTGGCACTCGGCGACGAGCTGGCGATAACGCGGCTCAAA
>JBGQGR010000628.1:0-2311 GCA_041497495.1 Anaerolineae bacterium
GATGAAACAAACCGGATCGCAGCCGCCCGGCTCGCACATTTGGTGGCGCTGGCGCGTGACGGATAAGGCTGGGCATGAAACCGTCACGGAACAAAAATCGATCGTGTGGCTGGATGATCAACATCCGTGGCAAACGGACAGCGGCAGTCTGCTGAATTTGCATTGGTACAGCGGCGGATCAACGTTCGGGCCTGAGCTGCATGATTCCGCAGTGAAATCCCTGGGCGATCTCGCCGCATCGACCGGACTGCAACTCGATGCACCGACCGATCTCTACATCTACGCGGATACACAAGACATGCAAGCTGCCGTGCTATATGAACCTGGTTGGACCGGCGGACTCGCGTATCCTGATCACAACATCGTCATCATCGGCATCGCGCCCGATCAAATTGATTGGGGCAAACGCACCGAAGCGCATGAACTCACACACGTGCTCGTCGGTCATCTCACATTCAGCTGCTTGGGCGATGTGCCCACTTGGTTGAATGAAGGCCTCGCCGTTTATGGTGAAGGCGGGCCGGAGAGCGGCGCCGTCGCGCAGTTTGATGACGCGGTCAAGAACGACACACTGATCTCCGTGCGCTCACTCAGCGGCGGCTTTTCGGAAGATCCAGCTAAAGCCGATCTGTCTTACAGTGAATCGTACAGCCTCGTCAACTTCTTAGTGAAGCAATACGGCCAGGATAAAATGACTACGTTGTTGAAATCACTGCGCGATGGATCGACGGTCGATGATGGCTTGAAGTCGGTTTATCGATTCGATATCGATGGCTTCGAAGATGCGTGGCGATCGAATATCGGGGCCAAGCCGCGCTCGATCGATCACGCCAGCCCGACGGCCACGCCGATCGCCACAATCGTGCCGACGTATGTGCCGGTGTCCGGCGCGCCGCTCGGACCGACAATCAGCCCCACGCGCGATCGACCGGGTTCGACACCGATATCGATCGCGCTAGCCGTATCAACGCAAAATCCAACGACGGCCAACCTGCCCGCGATCACATCGACGACACCGAACGCTTCACCGATCAATACGGATGTGATCGTGCCGATTGCGATCGGCTTGGTATTGATCGTCGGTATCATCTTCATCGTGATTTCGCGACGACAACAAAGGATGAAACTCTAATGCGATTCCCTCGATCATTCCAACGATCATTCCAATGCTTGCTGATATTTGCCCTGCTGCTCAGTGCGTGTAATACGGCCACGCCGACTGCGCAGCCAGCCGCGCCATCACCCGTGCCGCAGTCATCGCCTATGCCATCAGCGACAACTTCGAGTTCGCCGCAAACCGATTTTCCGCTGCGGCCAACGGCGACGCTGTATGCCACGCCGGAAGCGGAACCGGGTGCGTTCAATAATCTCGATTACGGCGTGAACGTGCAGTATCCAATCGATTGGACGACGCAGCCGGGCGACAGCCCGGATATATTGACTTGGTTCACCAGCGGTGATGGCCGGGTGTTCGCCGCCTTGGTCGTTGGATCGTTCGCTTCAAACCAAACGTTGCAAGACGCGGCCGATCAACTCCGGCAGAGCATGGTCACCGGCTTGAATGACATCAAAGTCGTCAGCGATCAATCGACCAAAATCGGCGAAGGGCTTGAGGCCTGGACGAGCATCGCCACCGCGGCCCGCAAAGATGGTTCGCTGCTCAAAGTGAATTTGACGACCACCACGCACAGCGGCCACACCTACACTTTTCTAATCTTCGGCGCGCCGTCAGCGATCGACAGCAATCAAAGCGACATTCAGGGTTTGATCGATGCGCTAAAATTCCAGCCCGCCATACGCTACGGCATTCCGCGCGATCAAGCCATGTTTCTCGCGGGCGGGGAAAGCCGCAATCCACGCGAATACGATCCGGCCACCACGCATGGCAGCGGCGATAAGTTGATCTACAGCGGCTTGGTCTCGTTCGATCCGCATCTCAACCTTGTGCCGGAACTCGCCTCAACGTGGGAAGCAACCAGCGGCATCACCTACACGTTTCATCTGCGGATCGATGCGCGTTTTCACAACGGCCGGCCCGTCACCACTCAAGACGTTATCTATTCATGGGAACGCGCCGCCGATCCGAAAACAAATTCGGACACCGTGCTGACTTACCTCGGCGACATCGTCGGCGTGAAAGACATGCGCGACAGCAAAGCCGATCACATCAGCGGCCTCACAGCGATCGATGATCACACGCTGCAAGTGGTGATCGATCAAGCGAAGCCGTACTTCGTGTTGAAGCTCACCTATCCAACGGCGTTTGTCGTCGATCGGCAGAACATTGAATCCGGCCTCGATTGGTATCGCA
>JBGQGR010000629.1:0-2301 GCA_041497495.1 Anaerolineae bacterium
ATCGATCGGATTGCACAGCGCATGATAGAGTCAGGGCGTTCAGCCGACTCAGCCGCGCCGACCGTCGTTCAACCGAAGGCGAAGAAAAAGAACACCGCTCCGGTCAATCCGCCGGAAATGAAAGACATGCCCTCGACGGTTTCGACAATCACGTTTAAGAAAGACAAACCCGATCCGGCTGCAGCTCCGGAAGGCAGTCCCACGTTGAGTCTTGAAGAAGCCGCGCGGCTGGGCTTGATCAACTTCGGCGATCTACCGGCAGCTGCTGAGGCATCCAGCGAACCACTATCTGATGAAACGAAAAAAGAATCAGTCAGTTTTGAAGACGCGATCAAGCGCGGCTTGTTGGACTTTGGCGACAAAAAATTAATTTAGCAGCGTCCTTGCGAGGGGGCCTTTAGGCCGACGACACGTGCACCGCAATGTCCTGCGATGGGGCAGCCGCAGGATGTACCTCGGAGCAGTGCAGGTGAGCAATCTCAGTAAACTTCCAAGAGATTGCCACGTCGCCGGCGGCGGCTCGCAATGACATACACCTTTGAAAGGTGAAGTTTGAAGCAGCAGCATAACCATACTCTCCTCTATTATCAATTCGACGGCCTCGCCCAATATTTCAATGTCTATCATGGCATCTTTACGCGGCTCGGCGGTGTGAGCCGCGAACCATTTGAATCACTGAATCTGTCTCGATCGGTTGGCGATGAAGCCGCAGCCGTGCACGAAAACAATCGGCGCATGCTGGCGATCTTTGATGCAACCCTCGATCGATCAGTCACGGCGTGGTTGGTGCATGGCAAAACCGTTGCGGTGGTTGATCAAAGCGATGCGGGCGGTTATCGCGCCGCGACCGATGCGATCATCACCAACGATCGATCGATTACACTGACCATGCGTTTTGCCGACTGTGCGCCGATCGTGTTTTATGATCCGGCCCATCACACGATCGGCATCGCGCATGCGGGTTGGCGCGGCGTAGCGACCAACATTGCACAAGAAACGGTGTCAGCGATGCAATCAGCGTTTCAGAGTAAGCCGCAAGATTTGTGGGCCGGCATTGGGCCGTGCATCAGCGTCGATCGATATCGCGTCGGGCCGGAAGTGATCGATGCCGTCAGAGCCGCGTGTCCGCCGGAATCTCCGATCGCTCGATCTCAGCCTGATGGATCGACGCACCTCGATCTGAACGCCGCCATCGAATCACAACTCCGCGCAAGCGGCGTAAATCAAATTGAAGTATCTGGTTTATGCACAGCTACAAATACACAAGAATGGTTTTCACATCGCGCCGAGAAGGGTAAGACGGGCAGGTTTGGCGTGGTGCTGGGCTTACAGTGATCTTCGTCTACACATCAATACCCATTTCTTATTCGTGCAGATTCATCTTGATTCGCGGATTATTTTCTTATGAACCTCCACGCTAATCTCCAACGAGTACAAGATCGCATTGCCGCTGCTGCTCTTCGCACAGGGCGTCCTCCGGCATCGATTACCTTAATTGCTGTCAGCAAAACTCAGCCGGTTGAGGCGTTGATTGAAGCGTATCAGCTTGGCGTGCGGCACTTCGGTGAGAATCGTGTCGAGGAAGCACTCACTAAGCTGCCAGCCTTCAAGCAAGCCGTCAATGATTCATCAGTTACTTTTCACATGATCGGTCATGTGCAAAGCCGCAAAGCCGATGAAGCCGCCCCATTATTCGATCGCATTCATTCGGTCGATAGTGTGAAGTTGGCGCAGCGACTGGATCGATTCGCAGCGGTGAGTAGCAAGACACTGCCAATCTTATTGGAAGTGAATGTGTCCGGCGAAGCAGGCAAATACGGCTTCGAGGGTCAGGCGCGGGCGGGCCTGTTGAGCGCCGCTAAAACGATCGGGCAGCTGCCGAACTTGAAGTTGGATGGTCTGATGACGATGGCACCGATTGTGAGCGCCCCTGATCAAGCCCGAGCGATCTTCCGTGCTCTGCGGGAACTGCGCGACGCAATTGAAACAAACTTAAAGATTGATCTGCCACAACTGTCGATGGGCATGACGGCTGATTTTGAAGTGGCGATTGAAGAAGGCGCGACGCTGGTGCGAGTTGGCCGAGCGATCTTTGGAGAAAGAATGAAAGCGGAAGGTAAAAAATGAAAAAGACCCTGAGCACTGTGAAGAGCGCCGTGCCCGCCAGTAAGCAAACCGGAAAAGCGGCAAAAGAAGATAACTCAGTGACTTTTAAGGTGAAAGTGCTGCCGCGCTCAAGCAGCAACTCGATCGAAGGCTTGGAGAATGGCGAATGGAAAGTGAAGTTGACTGCGCCGCCGG
>JBGQGR010000630.1:0-2296 GCA_041497495.1 Anaerolineae bacterium
CTTCGCCATTGCCGATGGTTTCTCGTACTTCGCGCATATTAATCTGTCGAAGGATGCTCTGATCGACTGCGTGTTTCGAAAATTCGAATTGACCTGCATTAATCTTCGAGCGTAGTTCATCAATCATTATCTTTGATTATACAATTTATCGAGCGAAATAGGCCAGCGCTTGCTTCAGCCTCTCTTCCACATCTTTCGATCCGTCGCGTGGCAAACTGGCGATGGCGGTCTGCGCTTCGACGACGCTGTAACCCAAGCCGGTCAGCGCGGCGATCACTTCGGTATCGATGTCAGACAGGTAAGCGATCTCGGCGGTGCGAGTGGTGACCCCGACTTTGTCCCTGAGATGGAAGATGATCGCTTCCGCAGTCTTCTTGCCGATACCAGGCACGCGCGTTAAGACTTCCGCCTGTTCGTGCGCAATCGCCGATCGAACTTGTTCCGGCGCGGCTACACCTAATACGGCGAGCGCTGTGCGCGCGCCGACACCACTCACGCCGAGCAGCAATTCAAATAGTTCGAGTTCTTCCTGCGCGGCAAAGCCGTAGAGTATCCAAGCGTCTTCACGCACTTGCAGATGCGTGGCCAGATCGATCATGTGGCCGATCGAGGCGGAGTCCCGCACAGACGTCGGCACGAAGACGCGCAGGCTGAGGCTGCCCAAATTGACGATGAGGTTGTCCTTGCCGATCGATTCAACTGCACCGTGGATATGTGCGATCATTTTATTTTCTCGTATTGGTCGACCCTCATCCTAACCTTCTCCCTATTAGGGAGAAGGAATAATGTGGCCTCTCCCTTTGGGGAGAGGTCGGGTGAGGGGAAATCGCTATCAGAAATTAATCTCTGTTGCCAGTGAGTTTATCATCAACCCGCTAAAGTTGTAAATCGTGCCGAATGGAAGTGACACACGGCGATCGCCAATGCGTCGGCAGCATCATCGGGTTTGGGAATCTGATCGAGTTGCAGCAGAATCTTGATCATCTCTTGAATCTGTTTTTTCTCGGCACGGCCGTTGCCCGTCACCGCTTGCTTCACTTCGAGTGGAGTGTATTCAGCGATCGGCACGTTCTTTTCAGCCAAGGCCAATAACACCACACCGCGCGCGTGACCGACAGCCAGCGCCGTGCGGACATTCTTGTTGAAGAAAAGCTGCTCGACCGCGGCTTGATCGGGTTGATACTGATCGATCAAGCGCAGCACTTCGCGATGGATCGTGATCAACCGATCGGGCAGCGGTTGATTCGCGGGCGTGGTGATCGCACCATACGCCACCATCATCGGCTGCGAATCGCGATCGGTGACTACGCCATAGCCAGTTATCGCCGTGCCAGGATCGATGCCTAAAACAATCATGGGGTCAATTATAAAACAAAAAGGGCGAGATCAACTCGCCCATATTGAAATCAAACATTAACTTATGCCGCCATCGCTTCCAGTTCTTTGACGACATCTTCGGTGATGTCCAAGTTGCTAAACACGATCTGCACATCGTCGAGTTCTTCCAGACTCTCGATGACGTTCATCACCGCCATGGCGTCTTTCGCCTCGAGGGCCATCGGCGTCTTGGGCTTCATCACCAACTCGATCGATTCGGGCTTGATGCCGGCTTTTTGCAACGCCGTGCTGACGGTATGCAGATCGCTCGGCTGAGTGTAGAACTCGATCGATTCGTCGCCGACCTCAACATCCTCGGCGCCTGCTTCGATCGCCATCTCGAAAACTTTATCGCTGTCACGGCCTTCACGCGGCGCAGAGATATAGCCCATCTGCTCAAATGACCAGGCAACCGCGCCGTTCTCGGCCAAGTTGCCGCCACTGCGCGCAAACAAATGCCGCAGATCAGAAATCGTGCGATTGCGATTGTCAGTCACAACTTTGACCAGCATGGCTACACCGTGCGGGCCATATCCTTCGAACATCGCCTCTTCAAAGGCTTCGGCGTCTTTGTCCAAACCGGCCCCGCGTCGAATGGCACGCTCGATATTTTCCTTGGGCATGCCGGCCCCGCGCGCTTTATCGGCGACGAGCCGCAGTCTGAAGTTCGCTTCTGGATCAGCCCCGCCTTCTCGGGCGGCGATGGCCAGTTCACGGCCCAAGCGAGTGAAGGCTTGGCCGCGCTTCGCATCGTTGGCGCCTTTTTTGCGTTTGATAGTTGCCCAATGACTATGACCAGACATGGTGGACTCCTTTTAGACATACAACGACCCCGGAGATCGGGGTCATGAAATTCGCTGCTCCGGATTTCATTTCGATTATACCACTGCGGTTCGATCAGCGTCAAGCAACGATTGTC
>JBGQGR010000631.1:0-2290 GCA_041497495.1 Anaerolineae bacterium
ACCTTGAAGCGACGAGGAGTGGCGCAGGCTGCCCGGCGATTGCCCTCGCAACGGAGTGGCCTCATTTTCGATCATCAAATGGCCTTGTTTTCGATCATCAATTTATGGTCAACTGACTCTAAGTGGCTCTATTTTCGATCATCAAATGGCCCCCTTTTCGCTTGACAAAAACATATGAGCTTGCTGATCAACTTCAAGGACATACTCGACATCTCTGCGCCGGCTCCATTTGCCGCACTTACGCTGCGTGCGTTGACGAACACGCAATAGGATTTCCTGATCACCCCATTCCCGATCGCTGACCTGGAGCAACGAACCGACAGGGACGCAGAGCTGCGCGGTCAGCATGCACACGGTGGCACCAATACGACGAGAATATAGATATGCGGAAGGAACCTACATTGGCAACGATCCGATCAATCGGGTTGACCCGGATGGACAATATAGTAATAGCGATGGCGCCAGTGGTGGTGAGGGCGGTAGTGGCGCCGGATGTGGCGGTGGCGGAACGGGCTGTAGTGACAAGCCAGCGCGAAGGTGTCTCAGGGACTCAATGGACCTATACAACGAATATGTTAAACCGAATCAATTGTTCAACGGCATGATGCCCGGAGAGCGGGGCGAGAAAGGAAATGCGTTCTCGTATCAGGTTATGGCCATCCTCAAGCAATTGGGGTGGAAAGATTGTCCCTGATTCTAACGCCGACGGCACGACAGCCTGCGACAGTCCTGTTGGTACCACAGTCTGTCGTCCTGCCAAGAAACAACTTGACGCGGGCGGTGGGGAAATATGGCTTATGCGACTGTTGCTGATTTGACGGTGGATCAGTTCAAAGCCCTCATGCGGGAAGTCGTTATTCAGACACTTACCGAAGTGCTTGGAGATCCCGCTGAAGATCTGGAATTGCGCGACGACATCACGACATCAAAGTCAAAATGGCTCCCCCGACTTCAGCGGGGAAAACAAATTTTGGGACACGGATTTACGCAGATTGGACGGATAAGAAGAAAAATCTGCGTTCATCTGCGTCCAGATTCCTATGTCGGTTGAACAATAATCCCGTTCAAGCCAGAAGAGCCAGTTTTATCTACGCCCAGTCCGTGTCCCATTTCGACGGAGAGTCCAAGTCCCGCCACATTGCCACTGACGCAATCCGTTAGCGCAGGCGCATCACATACAGTGATAATCTTGATGGATCGAACGCTCGGCGCCACAGCCGGGCGTTTTGCTTTTCGACCACATCGCGGTACACTACTGCACACTTCGCAGTTAAATGGAGGAGACACTTGGAAACACCACCGATCAAAGTCTACGGTTATCGCTGGGTCATGCTCCTCGCTTTCATGTTCATCAACCTTACGATGCAACTCTTATGGATTTGCTTCGCGCCGGTCACCGGCCCCGCCGCACAGTTCTATCATGTCACCGATTTCGAGATCGGGCTGCTGGCGATGTTATTCATGTTCATCTACATTCCGATCGCCATTCCGGCCTCGTGGGTGATCGATACGTTCGGTTTTCGCAAAGCCGTCAGCTTCGGCGCGATCTTGCTGGGCGTGTTCGGCCTGCTGCGCGGCTTATTCACCACGAACTTCACGTTGACGCTGATGTTCACGATCGGGTTAGCGATCGCCCAGCCGTTTTTGTTGAACGCTTTCACCAAACTGGCCGCGCTGTGGTTTCCCCTTAAAGATCGCGCGACGATCATCGGCCTCGCTTTTCTCGCTATGTTCGTCGGCATTGGCCTCGGCGAAGTATTGACGCCGGCGCTCGTCTTGCAATTCGGATTGAGCGGCATGCAGTTGATCTACGGTATCGTCACCGCGATCTCCGCGATCGTCTTCCTCATCGTCGTGCGCGAAAAGCCGCCGACACCTGCCAGTCCCGCCGGACAGATCGAACGCGCGCTGATGCTTGACGGCCTCAAACAAATTTTACGCATCCGCGAATTCTGGTATCTGGCGATTGTGTTGTTGGTCGGCAACAGTATCTTCAACGGCCTAAGTACGTGGGTCGAAACGATCGTGCGGCCCAGAGGATTGTCGATCAGTGAGGCTGGCGATCTGGGGGGCGCGATGTTACTGGGCGGCGTCATCGGATCGATCGTGATGCCCGCGCTATCCGATCGGCTGCGCAAGCGAAAAGGGCTGATGGTCGTCGGCTTCGCGATCGCAATTCCCGGCATGATCGGCGCAGCGTTCGGTGCAAGCTACTTCTTGTTACTCGCCTCATTCTTCTGGCTGGGTTTGTTTACGACCGGTATTGCACCCGTCGCCTATCAATACGGCG
>JBGQGR010000632.1:0-2261 GCA_041497495.1 Anaerolineae bacterium
ATCCGCACGCCAATCACGCTCGACATGACCTCGAACGATGAAGAGATTTATTTGACAGGGGGCTTCTATCCGCCGGAAGAAACATTCGGCGTAACGTACCGCTGGACGAGCGGCGATGCACAAATTGTATTGCCCGGTGTAGGCGGTGGAACAAATCTGCATCTTCACCTGAACTTGCACGAACTCCGCCCTTCGTCGCTCATTCCACAGCCCGTAACGATTTCACTAAACAATCAACCCGTCATTACTTTCACACCGACAGCACAACTTAGTGGCTACGATTTCGATCTCCCTTCGACCGATCTGCGCGGCGATGTGATCCTCGATCTTCATTCCGATACATTCACGCCAAAAGATTCACTGCCGAACAGCACCGATGAACGATCACTAGGCCTGTTCGTCGATCGAGTCCAGATCGCAAATGGGTCGGGTATCATCATTCCACCGTTGATCGTCTGGTTACTATTGGCTTTTGCGGTGTTAAGCGCGTACGCCTTCGGGCGGGCACTAAACCGGGGGATGCCGATCAATGTCGGGATCGGAATCGTTGTGCTGCTGATTGAGATCATCGGCATCGTTGCGGCACGCACATGGACGGCACACAACGCAATTTGGTGGACCGGATCGATCGCGGCGGCATGGTTGATTGCGCAGAGGCTAAAGCGACCGAAGACGGAAGACCGCAGACAGCAGTTTACTAATGACGAGCAACGACTTAACCTGAGCCAAGGATCAGCAGCGGTCAGCGGTCAGCCGTCAGCCGTCAAAATTCCATATCTCAACATCCTTATCATCTTCCTCGCGTGGCGACTCACCCTGATCGCAATTCCGATCCTCGGCTCCGATGTCATCGGCACACGCGAATGCTGTCCCGAAGTTTTACCGAAGCCTTTAACCTCCTGGTCGCAGGCCGCATTCGGCGATTGGTATCGCTGGGATGCAATCTGGTATGGCAGCATCGCGCAAAACGGCTATCAATACTTCGGCACGCGTGAAGCCTCGAACGTCGCGTTCTTTCCCGGTTTCCCGCTGCTGAACGGGATCGTCAGCCACACGCTCGCTATACCCGTTGAAGTCAGCGGATCGATCGTGTCTACACTGCTCGCATTGATCGCGTGCTTCTTGCTCTATCGACTCACCTTGCATGAAACCGATGATGAAGACACTGCACATCGATCGATCGTTTATTTCCTGGCATTTCCGGCGGCGTATTACTTGGCGATCGGCTACAGCGAGGCGTTGTACGTGGTCTGTGTCTTGGCCGCGTTTCTTTTCGCGCGTGAAGGCAAGTGGGGTTGGTGCGCGGTCGCCGCCTTCTTCGCCGGATTGACGCGCTTGCATGGTGCCTTGCTGATCGTGCCGCTAGCTTATGAATATTGGCGGCACGCTTCGCGTCGATCGATCGCGCGCAAAAACATTTTCAGTGTATTCGCTGCCCCGATCGGTGTGCTGGCCTTCATGGGTTATCTCGGCGCGCAGTTCGGCAACCCGCTAGCTTACTTTGAAGTTCAAACGTTGTTCTTCAAAGGCATTCGCGCCGCTGCGTTTCCGACTTTCCCCGGCACGACCTTCGCCAATTACTTAAATGGCTTGTTGACCGGCACACCTTCGACCGAAAGTGTCGCCGTCATGGGCGCGATGATCTTATTGATCATGTTGACGATCGAAGTGTGGGCGCGCCTGCCAAAAGTTTACGGCGTGTATATGCTGACGATCACGCTCTTTTCATTAACCAGCGGCGATTTGATCTCGATGCCGCGCTTCGTCGTGCCCATGTTCCCCGGCTTCATCGCCTTAGCGCTGATCGGCAAAAACCGATCGGCCGATCGCGCGATCTTGATCAGCTCGATCATTTTGCAGGGCGTCCTCGCACTGGTGTTTACAAAAGGGTATTGGATTGCATAAGACCGGTGTCTTTACTTGTATAAGAAGTAGCGGCTGAGCTGAAGATATTGTCCCGGCGAATCGATGAACTGCGGATCGCCATTTGGCGCAATGCGGGGACCCATCAGCACTTGTGGATCGATATGCGCCCACGTCAATGAGGAAAGATACAGCATGCCAGGTTCGTTGGTCGTCTTGCGCAGCGATTGAATCAATTGAAACATGGGTTTCTCGTCTTCAGCCAATAGCCAAACCTTGTCACTGAAGGTATATGGCGCACTCTGCGTCAGAAACCACGCATCAGCGACCACCACATGTTCGGGTGCGGACTCAATCATCTGGGTCAGCGTAGCATTAATCACCTGACCATTGTGCAT
>JBGQGR010000633.1:0-2248 GCA_041497495.1 Anaerolineae bacterium
ATCTTCAACGCATGATCGGCCAGCTGACCAATTCGGTATTGAACAGCCTCCAGCCCGAGCAGCGCAAAGCCTATTTGCTTCAACCCCAACAGTTCTTCAATTTAAAGACGCTTGTCGAAACGATCTTAAATGCCGACGGCGTCACGCCCGAGATGTTGAAAGCTGAGCAAGCAAAAGTCGATCTCATTCAACAGCTGATGGACACATCGGACGATATGGCCTTAACCGCGTTGATCAAAGAGAATGAAGCCAACATTGATCTAACTGCTTTTCAAATCGTGGCTTCGGCACTGAGTGCCGCCTCCGCGGATCGACAGCGCGCCGAATATGATCGCTTGCTGCACGTCCGCGATCGATTGCTGGAACTCACACCGATCGGGCAAAAGATCAAACAGCAACAAACGGTGCTGGACGGCTTTACCGCCAATCCCACCCGCGAGACACTGCTCGCTCAGTTGCAGTTGGCCGCCGATGCGGAAACGCGCGAAGCTTTGTTGACACTGGGTCGGCCCTTGCTCGATTATCCATTCTTTCAAGCATGGACCAGCCAGATCGACGCGGCTGCCAAAGCCGGGAATCAAGCTGAAGCCGATCGGTTGACGGCGCTCCGCAAAGAAATTTTGGCGACGCGCGATAAGATTGATGCAGCCTCGCAGGCTACCGTCGAGGCCAAAGTCAATTTCCTGCGCGATCTGCTGATGGTGCCGGAGAAGGAAGTCGAAAAGCTGATCCGCGATCGATTACCGGAAGTGGATGATCTGTTCTTCGAAATTCTCACGCAGAACTTGACCACTGCGCAGCAGAAGAACGATCAAGGCGCGATGCAGCGCTTACAAATGATCGGCAGCCTCGCCACGCGCGCGATTCAAGATTTGCAGCCGCCTGAAGTCCGTTTTGTGAATGCGCTGCTGCAATCTGAATATCCGAATCAGACGCGCGAACTCTTGGAGCGTAACAAGCCGGCTCTCGTTCCTGAATTTATTCAGTGGCTGCAAGCGTTGACCGGCGATCTGCGCCAGGACGGTCGGGCTGAAGCGGCCGATCGGTTGTTGAAGATCATCGATCAAGCCAAAGAACTGTCCGGATCGAACATTCCCACGGCCTTAGCTTGACCCGATCAGGCTTTCGTGCGATCCCAGTGATAATTTGACCATCTAGAATAAACGGATACAATTGTCACTACTTCGTGCGTTGATCTGGCCCCATAGTTTAATCTATCTTATGAAAGAATGGAGATGATCCCCAGACACTAAATCAAAAAATTTTCCACTCACCGCAAACCGATTTGCAACTAACATTCTATAGGAGAGATGAAATGTCCCGCAAAATGAGTAAAGTTTTAGTGTTGTTGGCTGTGTTGGCCATGGTCGTCTCGGCGTGTGCGCCGGCGGCTACGGCCACTCCGGCCCCGAAACCGACGACCGCGCCAGTGGTTAAGCCGACGACTGCGCCGGTGGGCAATTTCGCAGTCGGCATTGTGCTGCCGACGAAGGATGAGCCTCGCTGGATTCAAGACGAGACGCGGTTCAATGATGCCTTGACCAAAGCTGGCTTTAGTGTGCAGATTCTGTTCAGCCAGGGTGATTCGGCGAAAGAGAAAGCCAATGTTGAAGCTCTGATCGCTCAGGGCATCAAAGTGCTGATCATTTGCCCGCAGGACGCGAGTGCTGCGGCGGCCGCGGCCGATGAAGCGCGAGCCGCGGGGGTGAAGGTGATTTCGTACGACCGCTTGATCCGCGACACGGCTGCCGTGGATTACTATGTGACGTTCGACAGCTTTGCGGTGGGTGCGGCCTGGAGCCAGTACCTGATCCAACAAGCCGGTTCGGCGAAGGGCAACAACTTGTATCTGTATGCCGGCGCGGCGTCGGACAACAACGCCTTCATTTTCTTCGAGGGCGCGTGGGAAACGATTCAGCCGAAGATTGCGGATGGCACGTTCGTGATCAAGAACTCGAGCGAAGCGGTGGCCGCGCAGGGCAAGGCGAAGTTGACGCGTGATGAAGAAGCGAAGATCATCGCGCAAGTGACGACGAACTGGGACTTCAACACGGCCAAGAGTTTGGCGGAGTCCAACCTGACGGTCGCCACGACTGCCGACAAGGGTACGGTCTTCATCGTCGCCCCGAACGACGGCACCGGCCGCGCGATCGCCGATGCGTTTGCGGCCGATAAGGACGTCAAGAAATACTATGTGACGGGCCAGGATGCCGAGAAGGCGTCGGTGCAGTACATCATCGACGGCAAG
>JBGQGR010000634.1:0-2240 GCA_041497495.1 Anaerolineae bacterium
CCTTTTGCCCGGCCAAGATGATGCCGCTTACATCGTCGAAAAAAATGCGAAACACCCGGTGCTGGCCGTGACCGAAGGATTGTATCAACGCCAAGCCGAAACCACCCTGCGGCTCATTCTGACACGCGAATTTTCTCGCAATACGAGCCTCAAGCGGTTTCCGGTGCGATCGCCGCGGTAGTAGCCGGGGCAATGATGATGTACGGGCTATCCGGCAGATGAGGGCGATGATGTTGAAACCGAACCAAGACACCATCGAGCCGATCGACCCGCAATCGAAATCTGGGGGCGACAGGAAATTTACCGGTGGGAAGGAATCAATATGACAACGGACCGGACGCTGCTCTGGGTGGTGTTCAATATTTTCGTCTTCGGCATGCTGGCCATCGATCTCGGGGTCTTTCACCGCAAGGCCCACGCGGTTACGACCAAAGAGGCCACCTCTTGGTGTTTGATCTGGATCACCCTCGGCTTGATATTCAATGCCGGGGTATATGTTTTTCTCGGACCGGAGAAGGGATTGGAATTTTTTACCGGTTATCTGATCGAATATTCCCTGAGCGTCGACAATATATTTGTCTTCATCCTCATCCTCTCCTATTTCTCCGTGCCGTCAGTTTACCAACATCGGGTGCTCTTCTGGGGCATTCTTGGCGCGCTTATCATGCGCGGCGTGTTCATCGCCACCGGCGCTTTGCTGCTCCAGAAGTTTCATTGGGTGATTTACCTATTTGGCGCCTTTCTGGTCTTTACTGGCGTCAAGATGTTGGTCAAAGAGGAGATCTCGGTTAGACCCGATGACAACCCTGTCCTACGGATATTACGACGTTTCATCCCGATCGCGACGGACTATACAGGGAAAAGTTTCTTTGTCATGCAGAACCGCAAGCTCCACGCAACACCGCTATTCGTCGTCCTGATCGTGATCGAAACGACGGATCTGATATTTGCCGTCGACTCGGTCCCGGCAATTTTCGCGGTGAGCCAAGACCCCTTCGTCGTTTACACGTCCAATGTGTTTGCGATCTTGGGGCTTCGCTCCCTTTATTTTCTATTGGCCGGCGTGGTCGATCTATTTGTCTATCTGCGTTACGGCCTGGGCGTGGTTTTGGCGTTTGTCGGCGTTAAAATGGTGCTCTCCGATATTTACAAGATTCCCATCGGTTTGTCGCTCATGGTGGTCATCGGCGTGCTCGCTCTGTCGATCGTGGCGTCGCTCCTCAGGCCGCGCAAGGAATCGGCTTCAAACAGTGATTGACCGGATTCTCAAAGGTCATGAATTTTTGCGGCAAAACTCCAGCACCCGCTCGCAGATATTTTGTGTCGTCTGCTCCGGCGGCATCACGTTCCAGAATTCGGACTTTGGCAAAAGCTCGCGCAGATAGTGCGCCGCCGATGTCGCGTGCGATGGATCATCGCCGGGGATAATTAATGTTGGAGCGTCAATGCCGATCACCTCTTCGGCCTCGGCCCCGGTCGCGGTGTCGCGGTCGAACATAGTGCGACCGCTGGTGCGGATGAGGCCGAGATAGCGATCCAGGCTCTGGCGCGCAAATCGGTCGGCGAACTTGTCGTCCCGCGCGATCAAGCCCGCCCATGGGCCTGTTTCCGGGTCTAGCCAAAAGTTTTTCTTGTCGCGCGCCCGTTCAATGACACCGCTTAATCCGTTTTGCTTGGCGAAATTGTAATGGCGCATGAAACGCTCCCGCGCGGCAACTTTCCATCGATAGCCGCCCACCGGCCAATGAAGAATCAAGCCACGCGTCACTTCCGGTTGATGCGCGCCGAACGCCAAGGCCACCGAGCAGCCCATGCAGCCGCCCATGATCCACGCTGAATCGATTTGTAAATGATCGAGCAACGCTTTTCCCTGGGTGGCGTAACTGGCCCAGCTCAGCCGCTCGATTCGGCCGCCCGACCGGCCGCACTCGCGCCGGTCGTAGAGGATCACGGTATGTTCGGCGGCGAGCGCTTTGATCGCGTCGATGCCGGTCCACGCGCTTGCCACGCGCCACTTATCGATCGTCGCGTCGAAGCCGCCCGGCGCGCACATCAAGATCGGCGCGCCGGAACCATGGGCCTCATAATACGTTTCAATTCCGTCGAGGATTGCGGTTGGCATCGGTTCGTCCCCCTAAACTTTGCTGAATATCCGCGAATGCGCTAGAAAAGATCTAGCACGCTGCCCGTCCGGAGAAAAGTTCAGCCCGCGTGCGGCATGGAGGCGTGATCGTGAGCGA
>JBGQGR010000635.1:0-2238 GCA_041497495.1 Anaerolineae bacterium
CGGCGGCGGTGGAACGCGCACGGTCACCGAAACGCGCGAAGTGATCAAAGAAGTGCCCGTCGCGCCCAAGCCCATCACCTGCCCGGCCTGCGGTCGATCGTATGTACCGGCAGATAGTAAATTTGCCTGCCCCAACTGCGGCACGGCCACGCCGCAGGACTTGATCGTCCAGAGTCAAACCCCGTCTGCGTAAGGGCGAGGTGACCTCGCCCCAACACCATGTCCAAGATCGCCGATCAGCATTACCTTGTCACCGATCAATATCGCGACTCGTCGAACCTTGATACGCGCATTACATTGCATAAGCGCTTCAGCACCAATGCATATGGGTGGGATCGCTGGTGCTTCGAGCGATTTCAAATTCCAGCGACCGCTCGCCTGCTTGAACTCGGCTGCGGTCCCGCTTATCTGTGGCTGGAGAATCGATCGCGCATTCCACAGGATTGGGGCATTGTGCTGTCTGATCTTTCAGCCGGGATGATCGATCGTGCGCGGGAAAATCTGCAAGACGTTGATCGATCGTTTCAGTTTGAAGTGATCGATGCCCAATCGATTCCCTTCGACAACGCGCACTGTGATGCGGTCATCGCCAAACACATGCTGTATCACGTGCCAGATCGCGCCCGCGCGATCAACGAAATCCGGCGCGTGATCAAACCCAACGGCCGATTCTATTGCTCGACCAACGGGCACGCTCATCTCCGTGAGCTACACGATCTCATGTGGCGCTTCGATCTCACCACCGATTTCGGCTGGGGCAAAACTTCGGCCGAACTGTTTTCACTCGAAGACGGATCGGAACTGTTGCCGTATTTTTCAGAGATTCAAGTCCAGCGCTATCCCGATGCATTGATCATCACCGAAGCCGAGCCATTGGTTAATTACATTTTCTCCATGACGACTGCCAAAGGCTTGATCGACCAATATCGCGCCGAGTTGACGCGCTTCATCAAAAGCGAAATGGCAAAGACTGGATCGATCCGCATTACGAAAGATGCGGGGATGTTTGAATGTGTTGCGTCATTGCGAGAGCGAAACTCGAAGCAATCTCCACCGAGCTGATCAAACGATGTGGAGACACCTGCACTGCTACGCATTGCGGTGCAAGTGTTGCCACGCCGCCCCGAAGGTCCCGCCCGCTGTTTGCGGGATCGGCGGCTCGCAATGACGGGCGAATTGAATTTTCACAACAGCACTTGAAATGGGTTATCACTAGACGACGAACGGCTTAAGCGGAGAGAACATGACGATAACCTCGCGACGCGTGATCGATTCATGGATTTGGCTGCTGATCCTTTTTTCACTCGCAAGTTTTATCGAAACGATCTTCTGGGGGCAGATGGGTGCGTTCACGCCCGGCTACCTGCCGCAGCTGGGCATTACGGACCCCAACGATGTCAAAGCCTGGACCGGCTTCATCGCCGCAATTGCCAGCGTGATCGGCATTCCGTTTCTGCCGCTATGGGGCGCGTTAGCCGATCGATTTTCGCGCAAGCCGATCATCATTCGATCATACTTTGCGCATTTAATCGCCGGCACGATCGCGATCCTAGCCCACAACATCTGGATATTCGTCCTCGGCCGATCGATCATGTCCTTTGCGCTGGGCAACAGCGGCCTGATGATGACCACGTTGAGCGAACGCGCGCCGCGCACTCGACAGGGTTTAGCGTTCTCGATCATGAACAGCGCCTCGCCGATCGGCGCCTTCGTCGGCCCACTGCTCGGCGGACCGATTGTCGATCAGTCCGGTTTTCCGGTACTGCTCATGATCGACATGGTGTTGATGCTGGTCGTCATTGGTGGCTTGAGTCTCGGTTACCACGATCGGTTCGTCGGCACCGATCGCGGCTCGATCGGCCGCATGGCGATCGATTCGGTGCGCATTATCTGGAATTCAAAACGCTTGCGCACGTTATTCCCGGCTCTGTTCATGTTGTTCGCAGGCGGGATGATGGCTTTCACTTACGTCCCGTTGGTGGTGACGCAGATTTATCACGGCACGGATGTGAATAGCGCCATCGGTCTGGTCGTCGGGCTGGGTGGACTCTCGACGTTGATCCTGGGGCCGACGATCGGCGCGATCGCCGATCGGGTTGGACACTGGCGCGTGTTGTTCATCGGAGCGATTGTGTCGATCATCTTGTGGCCGATTCCCGGCTTCATGCGCGATCTGACCTCATTCACAATTGCCTGGGCGATACTGAATGGCACAGTCTGGAGTGTATTCGCCTTATC
>JBGQGR010000636.1:0-2232 GCA_041497495.1 Anaerolineae bacterium
ATCGACTGCCAGCGCGCATCGCGATCGGCCATGCGCCATTCCCAAATAAAATTACCCTTCGAATCTTGATACTGAAAGTGCGGCGGCATGCCCAGCGTGCGCGCGAAACCCAAGCGCAGCCAATCGTTGTCTTTGCTTGAGCGCACGATCAAATATTTACGCCGCTCAAATTCCACTTCGAATGGCTGTTGTGTGTATAACCCGCGCACCAGATATGGCGGCTCCTTCTTTTCCAGCGTGAACCACACGCTGTAAAAACCGTTGATCCAAAAATCCTGGCGCATCTTTTCAATCGCCGCGCCTGCGCTCATTTGTTGTTCGGCATAAAACCAATGGACAGATCGATCCAGCATTGTTCCTCCGCGAATAAACGTCAACGGCGCTAATCATAGCACAATTCGGGTCGATGCGCTAAAATGGGCGCATGTCGATTGATAAGCCGCAGTTGATCAACGGTGTGAAAAATTTCGAGATCGATCTATCGCCCGATCAGATCGATCAGTTCGATCAGTACGCCGATCGCTTGATCGAATGGAACGCGCGCTTCAACTTAACCTCGATCGTCGATCCCGGCGAAATCGTGATTAAACACTTCCTCGATAGTTTGTCGGCGGCCCGACTAATTCCCCGCGCGGCGAAGTTGATCGATGTCGGCGCGGGCGCGGGCTTTCCCGGCATTCCGATCATGATTGCTCGGCCTGAATTGTCGCTGACGCTGCTAGAAGCTACAAAAAAGAAATGCGACTTCCTCGAAGCGATGATCGATGAGTTGAAATTGCAGAACGTAAATGTGGTGAATGCTCGTGCCGAAGACGCCGCGCATGACGTCGCGTATCGCGAACAATATGATGTCGCCATCGCGCGTGCCGTCGCCGAGATGCCGACGCTCAGTGAATACCTTTTGCCCTTTGTGAAGATTGGCGGGCTGGCGATTGCGATGAAGTCCAACGACACTCAACAAGAAACCGATCGCGCTGAAGCAGCGATCAAAACGCTCGGCGGCCAACTGCAACAAATCGTCCCGGTGATTATTCCGGGACTAAATGAAGAACGCTATTTAGTTGTTATTGAAAAAATTACTGCTATGCCAGAGAAGTATCCACGTCGTGCAGGTATGCCGTCAAAAAACCCGATAGCAGGATAGCGAGAATGAGAGAGGGCAGGATTCTCTCTATCTCTCTTTCTCGCTATCGCTCATTCACTCCTCAATTCTACCTTTCGTCACCCTCAACACCTTCGCCCGTGATCGAAACTCAGCGGTGAACATGTCCGGATCGGTGGTAGTCAAGATCGATTGGTGCGCGCCGTTGATTTGATCCAGCAAGAAGCCGCGTCTGACTGCGTCTAATTCAGCCATCACCTCATCTAACAAGAGGATCGGCCAGTCGCCGATTTTATTTTTCATCCAATGCACTTCCGCTAACTTCAACGCCAAGACGGCCGTGCGCTGCTGTCCGCGTGAGCCGAACGTGCCCAAATCAATTTCGTCGGCGATGAAGCGCAGTTCATCGCGGTGCGGCCCGACCAGCGTTGTGCCACGTGCAATCTCTTCGCTGCGCTTGGTTTGTAACTGTTTCAAAAACGAAGCCCGCGCTTGATCGAACGTGGCTTCGGGCGATTGCGTCGGCAGATCGAGACCCAGTTGCTTTTGATAATTCGGCGTCGTAGGTTGATCAGGGTTGAAGGTCGGTTGATAACTTAGTCGCAGCGTATGACGCTCGCGAGTCAATTCGCGATGCAGCTCATTCGCGATCGATTCCAATTCGGCGATAGCGGTTTGTCGATGCAGCGTGATCAACGTGCCGGACACGGCTAGCTGCTCGTCCCAGTAAATCAATTGATCCGGATCGCCGCCATTCTCTGAAAGTTGTTTCAACAATGCGTTGCGCTGCGACAACACATCAGCATACAGATCGAGCGCGTGTGAGTATTCGGCATCGACTTGCGACACGGCAGTGTCGATGTAGCGGCGTCGGCTGCCAGGCGATCCGGCGACTATGTCCACATCATCCGGCAGAAACATCACGACCGCGATTTGCCCCACCAGATCGGCCGCCCGCACAACCGATCCATTGAGTTTGATCTGCTTGCGAAAGCGCCAGCCGTCTTCGGTGTTGGTCGGCTCCAGCATCAGCACCATTTCGATATGCTGCGTTCGATCGGCTTTGATGACATCCGCCACTAAACGCGCGTAAGGTGATTTGGTTTCTTCGCCCGCCAGCCAATGAATCA
>JBGQGR010000637.1:0-2230 GCA_041497495.1 Anaerolineae bacterium
GCAAACGGGAGCGCTGATCGGCTGCGCTCCCGTTCAATTTCGCCGCTGCAGCCTATTTGCTTGAAGCCGGTTAGGCCGAACGACTTAACGAAATTCTGTGATGATCAGAGATTTACAGCCCCAGAGCTTTAACTGCCTCATCTGCATTCTGGAAGGTTTTATCGGGCAGCTGTTCAGCGTATTTCTTGGCTTCCGGAGAATGCATCGTCATATTATTGCAGGCCGCCAGAATCTGCTGCTTCGAGGCTGGATAACTGACATCACTGCGAATATGTCCCATCAATTCCTTCTTGAGTTTTTCGTCCAACATTTTAATCTCACCTCCTTTCGCTAAGAAATTCAGGTTACGGCTGTAGCCCTTGGCTCACATGCTCGCCTATTTGCTCGAAGCGAAGCCGCTGCCGATCAACGTACCGAACACGACCATCAGGAAGCCATAGACGCCGGCGAGTAAGCCGACCTGAACGCCTCGACCGAGGATCATCCCGAAGCCGACGATCTGCAACGCCAATGGGAACACACCGAGGATCGCGCCAAAGACAATCGCCGAAACGTAGCCTGCGCCGAATTGGATCGCTTTGTAGCCGACCCAGACGCCATACGGCACCAGCAGTGCAGCCAAAGTCGGTGCTTGAAAATTGTTCTTGAGATCGGGCAGCAACATCTCGGCTAGAAGATGCAGCATGCCTGTTACCAACAAACTAATCACCGGCCACTTCAAAGTTTTGACTAACATTTTGTTTTCACCTTTCCTTTTGAGAGAGTTTTGAGTGTGAGCCTACTCTATCAAAAACAAGGTGAAGCGTCATCGGGGGTAGTACGGAGATTTGTCGCAGCGGAGTACGGAGAAATATTTTAGTTCAGTAGTCGGATAGTCTTATAGTCAGATAGTCATTAAGTCATCTTGTTGTTTTTACTAGCGATCCAAGCGGCGATCTGCGTTCTTGAGGAAAAACCCAGCTTATTGAGGATGTTCGTGACATGTGTTTCGATCGTCCGTTCGCCTACGACCAACTCGTCCGCGATCTCGCGATTCGATTTTCCCAGAGCGATATGCTGCGCCACTTCGCGCTCGCGCGGCGTCAAGCCATCGGCCGCCTGTTTGCTCGATCGGCGCGGTGAGCCGATCGGGATCAGCGTGTACGCGGACTGCAGGAAGTTGTCGCGCAGAGATTCATCGGCAATGTTCACGGCCAATTCATCGACAAGCGATCGAGCCGCGACATATTCGCGCTCGGCATCCGATCGACGCGCCTGGGCTTGATAGAATTTGCCCAGCGCCAAATGAATACGCCATACCAGCGATCGATTGCCCTGCTCGTTGGCGACCGTCAGCGCCGCGTCAAAACATTTTTGGGCTTCGTCCATTCGATCGAGTTGCTGCAATGCCCCACCTCGTAGTATCGCCAGACGGATAATGTTAGGCGCGAGCGGATCGATCACATTTGGCGCACTGATCGTCATCCGATCGATTAGTTCAAGCGCCAGGGTAGGATCTTTCTGCGCCAACGCCAATTCGATGCGCGCACACCAGCACAAGCGTTGACCGATGGAGTGTGCTGGCGAATCAGCGGGCAGTGTATTTTTCAAAACCGATTCGGCAGTTGAAAGTTCATGCAGATCGATCAAAGTTGACGCCAGAAATCCGGCGGCGACGCGCTGCCAATGCAGCGAGCCGGTTTCCTGGCCCAAGACGAGCCCGCGTTCTAAATATTGCCGTGCGAGCGGCAGCGCCAGCAGATCGTAATAGATCGCACCGAGGATGCCGTAACCACCGGCCATCCATTGAAGATGCCCGATCTCTTCCGCGATCTCAATGCCGCGATGCGCAATGTCCAACGCCTGCGTGTAATCACCCTGCGGGCCCAACGTCGTGCACCACATGATCAACGCGAAAGCTTCGCCGGATCGCCAGCCGATGTCGCGCGCAACTTGATACGCTTCTTCGCAACCCCGCGCTGCGTCGATCAATTTCTCGGCGGCCACCATGGTGCTGGTTTGAATCGTCGCCGCGCGGATCGACATGGCCCCCATACTGGAGGACAAGCCTTTGCGATTATCGAGTGCGCGAAACAGATCGATGGCACGGTGATAATAGGCCGTGCCTTGCACCAAATTGCCGCCCATGTAATTCGCCATGCCTAAAAAGTCCAGCGTCTCGGCCACACCCTCTTGATCTTTGGCTGTCTCAAAAATTTTCAGCGCTTCAGTATGCAGCTGCTGACCTTCC
>JBGQGR010000638.1:0-2229 GCA_041497495.1 Anaerolineae bacterium
ATCGGGCTGCTGCAGCAGATCGATTATACAACCGGCTAAAGAGTCAGCGCTGCCCCGATCAGCATACGTGCCCCACTCGGCCATAAATTCGCGCGCCACCGGCATGTCGAACGCGATCGTCGGCAAACCGCAGGCCATGTAATTCAATATCTTGCCCGCGCCTTCAGTGAGCGACAGTTTCGGGGCCAGGGCCACATCGCCCAAGCGCAAATAGCGTGCGGCCTCTTCGTACGGCAGCCGGCCCCAAAAAGTCATATGATCCCCTAAGCCCAATTGATTGGCCTGCACTTGATAACCCACATGCCCCGGATAACCCATGATCAAAAAATGCGCGTTGGGCTGCGCCTCGATCACTTTTCTGGCCGCTTCAATGATGTGATCCGTGCCTTGATAATGCGCCAGCAAACCAAGATAGATCACCACCGATCGATCGCGCGGAATGCCCAGTCGATCTTTCAATGAATCAACGTCGGCTTGATCGGCTGCGCTGCGCGGTCGAAAAAATTCGGTGTCCACGCAATCGGGCAGCGGGATGACTCGATCGGGTTTCAGGTTGAATTCATTCTGCAGCACCTTCGCGCTGTGCTGCGATGAAGTCAAGATCGCGCGCGGCATGCGATCGATCGCGTTCTCCAATCGGCGCAAAGCCCATTCGCGTTTGCCGCCCGATCGGATGAAGTGATGATCCAGCATCTCGGCGGTCAGGCTGCCTTGAAAATCGAACACGAGCGGCGCGCCGGTCAACGCGCTCAACACTCGGCCGATCAATGCGCCTTCATGCAAATGCGCGTGAATAATATCGGGTTCCAATTTCAACGCGGCGCGCAGCGCCGTCCACGACAACAACACATCGAACGCGAGTTTATGGCGCGACGATCCGACTTCATAGTCAGCGTGCCACGGCGTAGGCCGCGTGCGAATGATTTTGAGTTCGGGCAGGTCACGGCCTTTGTAATAGGTCACAATCGTAACGCGCTGCCCGCGCCGCTGCAAGATGCGCGCCTCTTCGAGAATGCGCACGTGGCAGCCATAGTCCCCAAAGAAAGACGTCGGGGCGATCATGAGGATGTGGTAGGGCATAAGGCTAAAGGAAAAAGGATAAAGGATGAAAGAAAAGCGAGGGGCGGTAGATGATTAGTAAATAGTGATTGGTAAAATCGCTACAGCGTTATCATTAATTACTAATCACTAATTTTTTTCTTCGATCCCTGATCCTTGATTAACTTTAGTTTCTTTTCTCTCTTCCAGGTTTTAATTGCCGTTTCGCGCTTCATCGCAAGTTTTCGCGTGCGATGTGTTTCAGAAAAAACCAATTTCACCGGTCGATGGGTGCGTGTATACCGCCCGCCTCGACCGGCGTTGTGCGCTTTCACGCGCGCTTCAACATCGATCGACCAGCCGGTGTATAACGATCCATTCGCGCACTCGACGATGTAAACGTAGGGCATGTTATTAAGGCTGTGGGCTGAAGGCAGATCAAGATTTACGCTGCGTCTCTTTAAACTCTTGGCCCCACTTCGGCGCAAGCAGATCCATGCGGCGCAGTTCGTGCGGCGGACCGGGCATGGCTTCTTCATCGTTCCACGGTGTCATCGGCCGCGCCGCCAACCATTCCAGACGCTGCTGCGTCGCATCGGCCAACAGCGTGTTGATCTTCGCGGCGTTGCCATCGCTCACCGCCTGTCGAACTTCGCGCAGTGTTTCCAAGAAAGTATCCAGCCAGCGCAGCACTTCCGCTTTGTTCATCGTCAAAGCCGTGCCCCCGTCGATCGATGGATGACCGGCGGGCTGCGTCGCTTGCGCGAAGATCGCGCCGGCGATCTGGCTGAGCTCATCCCACGCGCGCGATCGAGTTGCGGCTAATAACATCGCTGCCGATACCAGGCCGGGCATGCCTTCGACCGCGGCCAACAGTCCATCGTGCTCGAACACCTCCATAAAGTATGGCCGCGCGCCGATCGTCTTGGCCAAGCTGCTGCCGGATTTGATCGCGACCTCATCGGTGTGAATGGCCGGCGTCATGACCAGGATCGAGCCATGAAATAGTTCGGCGTCTGGCTCAGACGGGAATCGATCAGAAGCACTGGGATGCAGAATCAAGTGACAGCCCAAATGATGAACGGTTTTAGGCAATGTTTCTTCCGCAATCTTCAGCACTTCCGATTTCACCGACGCCAGATCGATCACGACCGCGCCTTCGAGCAGCTGCGAACCAATCTCTGAGAAGAT
>JBGQGR010000639.1:0-2214 GCA_041497495.1 Anaerolineae bacterium
AGCGGGAAGTTGAGCGCCGCGCTGATCATTGTGACCACGGTGATCTTGGACGATTTGCGCAGGATGCGTAAAGGATTCAGCATGGACTAGTTCCGCTTAAATCCTTTTAGAATAACGGCGGCAGCGCGTTCAGCTGAATGTCTGTCATTCAGATGGGTGCAGTAGGCTTGCAAGAATTCAGTGTTGGGCTTTGTCACTTCGGTATATTGATCGGCTTGCAGCAGGGCGCGAACGTGCGCCTCAAATTCAAACGGTGTTTCGGCCACAGTCGCTCGCTTGCTCAGCAAGGCCGCGGCCCTGGAGACCACGCCGTCGAGTTTTGGCATATAAACGATCAGCGGTTTGTCGGTCAGCAGAACTTCGCCCAACGCGGTAATGGCGTGATCGAGGACAATCGCATCGACGGTCCACATCAGCTCAGTCAGGCGTTGGGTGGTTATACTCGCATTCGGAATATGCTTCTCGATAAAATCCGGCATGATGTGATTCAGATCGTTGGCGACGACAAAATGCTTATAAAGTAATCTGACCTTCGGCGCTGTGGCCCACAGGCTTAGAATTTTCTGTTGAAGCTCAAAGTAAGACACATCCGGGTAAGCGGCCAGATCGCTGATCGCGCGCCCGTAGCCGCCGAAGTGAGACGGGATGTAGAGAATGATCGGCCGCGGATCGCCGCTTTGCAGCTGAGTTCGCACTCGGATACTTGTTTCAGGATCATGCTGTGTTCGGATCGAATCGAGGCGGGCCGATCCGATCGGTGTCAGGCGAGCGGACGGTTCCAGATAAGGCGGCCGGGTGTTGTTCAGTTCGGCGATCGTTTCTTCGCCGTACGCTAAAAAGACGTCGCTTTGTCTGAGATACATTTGCCAGATTTTCGCATCGCTATGCGCGGAACCGCCATGCTGATAAATATAGCGCGGCACGCGTGTGCTGGCGGCCGCATTGAGTGCAGCGCTGCTCAACGTGTTGGAGCCCGCATCCCACGTCACAAGGGCCGCGTAAGACCGTCGGGTAAATGAACGCCGAAGATGTTGAACCCTCGACCATGACTCCGGCACAATCTGGCGCCACCAAAATCGAAGCGGCTCAGACCAGAGCGACAGGCGGCCAAGGCCGTGCTGTTCGATCGGCTTCCAGAAATTTGGCTCTTTGAATAACTGTTGTTCGATCGGGGTTAAGCGGGCTGCCAGCGATTGCGCCACGCGTGGCGGCCGTGTGAATAATCGCGCGGGCGGCAATTCATCCGGCCATTGAGTAACCCGTTCGCCTTGACGACGCAGCGCGGACACGAGCAGTCCCAGATCGTGCGAGCTGCCGGAGACGAAGATGTGCGGTGCTACCGATAACCGCTGCTTGAGGTAACCGGTTAACCCGATCGTGCGAAGCGCGACGAATTCGGCCACAATTTGATTTGTGTGTATTTGTTGTCTTAGCCAGCGCGCGGTGCGGCGGCTGAAGCGCGGCCCCGGTTCTACTTGCGAGACAGCGGCCAATTCGGGTGATCGATCGGCGAGGTTGACCACGTCGATGTTGCGCGCCTGCGCGACCGCTGGACCTAACATCGTCAGTGGTGAAACGGATGGTTGAAGAAACCACGGCACGCGGATTACGCCGGGCTGCCAGAGCGCAAGGTGAGCAGGGCAAGTCTCGTCCAGGAATTCCCGAAAACTGATCGTCGTCGACCAGATCTCGGCGTGCAGCAGTTGCAGTAAAAACGTGGTATTGCGCACCGGTGTAAACTGGCTAGCCGCAAATTCGGGCACGCGTGCTTGCAGCCAGTGATCCAGCCAGGTCTCCCATTCTAGATACTCGGCGAGGATGGAACTGTACTCGGCCGGTCGCTTTGAAACTTGCGCGTGATCTTCCAGTTTGAGATAAGGCCGCTCGGCTGCTTGACAGGCAAAGGCCGCTGTCGGTGTGATCGCCAGACAGTGTGGATATTTCACTCGATCCGGATCAGCGCCGGCCAGCCAGGCGACCTGGCTGGCCGTTTCCAGCAGCAACAGAGTGTCCATGCCGACTACAGCACGTCGACGGCTACGGCCAATCGTCCGGCTAACAGTTCGCTGATGTTCTCGTCGCGCAGCGCTTTCTGGCAGATCGCAAACGCGTCTTCAAAGACTTCCAGCGTTCGATCGATGTCGGCGTCGGTGTGCGAGAATGACGGGAAGATGGTCCAGCCCATCAGGATGCCGCGCTTGGTGACTTCCTGCA
>JBGQGR010000640.1:0-2197 GCA_041497495.1 Anaerolineae bacterium
AACCGAAGTTTCATGTTCGCCAAATTCAAGCGGGCTTGCTCGATCAGATCGGGCGCGGCGGATTGATCGATCACGCGCTGAAAATTTTGCAGCGCCCCCGCGTAATCGCCATCGTGCGCGGCCTGCGTCGCATCGGTCATCAATATTTCGGGCTGGAGTGTGGGCGTGGGTGAAGGTATGGCCGTCGCGGTGGCTGTCGCGGTGGCTGTCGGGACAAGCGTCGCCGTCGGGAGCGGCGTGGCCGTTGAGTCAGGCAGTGAATTTGTTTGCAGCGCGCATGCGGCGGTGACTAAAACAAAGAGAGCGATCAGGCTATGAATGCGAATCATGCTGTCTCCAGTCACACCATTATCCCGATCGGATGAAGATGTGTCAATGCCTCACCCCCACCCCCGACCCCTCCCCCACCAATTTTCTTGCGCGATGAAGAAATTATCGTCAATGAATTGTTGGGAGAGGGGAGCAGAGAGGGTGAGGAGCAATTGACACTCATTAGTCTCTCTGTTAGACTTGCTGATATGGAACTGCAACGAACGATCGAGTGGCGCGACAACCAAGTGTTGATGATCGATCAGCGCGTGCTGCCGCTTCGCTATGAGATCAAAACTTACAGCGATTACCACGACGTGGCCGAAGCGATTCGCTCGATGGTGATCCGTGGCGCTCCGGCGATCGGCGCGGCGGCCGCGTTCGGAATGGCCTTGGCGGGATTGAATAGTTCAGCAGTAACCCGATCGGATTTGCTGCGCGATCTGGAAGTCGCCGCCGAGGTGTTACGCCAGTCTCGACCGACGGCGATCAATCTATTCTGGGCGATCGATCGAATGCTGCGCATGGCGACCGATGAATCGATCGACTCGGCGGATGATGTGCGCGCGGCCTTGATTCGTGCCGCACAGCAATTGGCCGATGAAGATGTGGCGATCAATCGGCGGATGGCCGAATACGGCGCAGCGCTGATCAAAGATGGCGATACGATCCTCACGCATTGCAATGCGGGCGCGCTGGCCACGGTCGATTACGGCACGGCGCTCGGCGTGATTCGCTTGGCGCACGAACAAGGCAAGCGGATAAAAGTGTTCGCCGATGAAACTCGACCGCGTTTGCAGGGTGCGCGCTTGACCGCGTGGGAGTTGATGCGCTGGGGAATCGATGTTACCTTGATTGCCGATAACGCCGCCGGGCATTACATGCGCACAGGCGCGATCAATATTATCTTCGTCGGATCAGATCGGACAGCGGCAAATGGCGATGTGGCGAATAAGATCGGAACGTATAAAGTTGCTGTCTTGGCTAAAGAGAACGGCATTCCGTTTTATCCCGTTGTCCCAACCTCGACGATCGATCTGACTTTAGCCAACGGCGATCTGATCCCGATCGAAGAACGCGATGAGCGCGAAGTCACCGAGATCGACGGCGTGCGCATCGCGCCGATCGGCGTGAAGGTCGGCAATCCCGCCTTCGATGTGACGCCGTATAAATATGTGACGGGCATCGTGACGGAGAATGGCATTGCCTATCCGCCGTTTGATCTCAATCTACGGAAGATCATTGAAGGTAATGGCACGCTCAACCACTAAGGCACAAAGACGCGAAGTTATTAACTCAGGTACTGTAGAAGAATTGCTATCTAACCATACTTTTGGCGTCTTATAGAGCAATCCGTCTGCTGACATAGTTGAGCAGACGAGCACAGGTTATCAGCTATCTCAAACGAGCACCACGAATGAAGAAAACGACGACCGCGACCATGATTCTATTTGTCGTCATATTGGGTTTGGCAGCTTGCAGTCAACAACCTACACCGTCGGCCTTAGCCACTCCAACTCAGCCACTCATTCCTACACAGACATCCGACTCACTACCTATAAAGCCCACCAAACCTCAACCACCAGCAACTGTTGTCGTATCACCAGTAGCTGTTTCCTCCACTCTTTCTAGCGTTGCTCTCTCTCAGATGTATAGCGCCCGCTTCATAACGACTAACACAGTTGCCTACCTCAACCACCAAGACCTGTATCTTTACAACCTAGATACTCGAATCACTCAGCGAGTTACTAGAGCAGATTCCAGGTTGATTAACGACGGAAAGCAGGTACACTGAAGCGCATGAAACCTTATTCTCAAGACTTACGTGAACGTGTGATCGCCGCTCTCGAGGCTGGCGATGAAACCCAAGCAGAAATTGCGTCGCGCT
>JBGQGR010000641.1:0-2195 GCA_041497495.1 Anaerolineae bacterium
AATAACTTGCTCAAACTCTGATAATGCTGCTCGGCTAAAATTTCGGTCGGCGCCATCAATGCCGCTTGATAGCCGCACTGTGCGGCGCAGAACATCGCCGCCGCGGCGACGATCGTTTTGCCGGAACCGACATCGCCTTGCAGCAAGCGGCTCATCGGATGATCGGTGCGGATATCGGCCAGGATGTCGTCCAGCACGCGCAGCTGGGCTTCGGTCAGCGGGAAGGGGAGCGAGCTTTTGAAAGTATCAACCAACAGCGGATCGAAGTTGAGTGCACGGCCCGTTTCGCCACGCCACTGCTGTTTCTGTTTAAGCAATCCGAGTTGCAGAAAAAATAATTCATCAAAGGCCAAACGCTTGCGCGCGGCTTCGAGACTGTATTGCGAATCGGGGAAGTGGGCCTGTGCTAAAGCCGTCGATAGCCCCATCAAACCCGCTGACTTTAGCACCGCTGATGGCAAATCATCTGATACGCGCGTCGCCCAATAATCGATCGTGCGTTTGGTGAGCTTGCGCAATGTTTTGTTATACAGTCCATCGGTCAAGGGATAGATCGGCACGATGCGCGCGGTGTGCAGCAATTCTTGATCGAGCAATTCCCATTCGGGATGTTGAAAGGTTAACTGTCCCAAATACTCGTCCACTTTTCCGCTGACGACAATCTGCATGCCGGGTTTGATCTGGCTCGCTAAAAACTCACTGAACCATGTGCAGCGAATCGTGCCTGAGCCATCGCTCAAAGTGATTTGGAATAATTTTGCGCCACCGCGCGTGTGCTTCAGGCCGGCTTCCCACACGCTGCCCATGATCGTCACTTCGTCGCCATATTGCAACCGGCTGATTGGTTTCAACGCGCTGAAGTCATCATAGCGGCGCGGCAGAAAATACAACAGATCGCGGATCGTCTTGACGCCGAGGCGCTCGAATTTTTCGGCCAGCGCCGGGCCGACGCCCTGCATCGTCGTGATCGATGACGAGAGTCCCAGCAGATTGCCGCGCTCATCACGTAGGATCGCTGGCGGGCGTGGCGGTGGTGGTGTTTGTGGTTTGATCGATGAGGGTGCAGCCGCTGTGGCTTGATCGATTACGGTCGGTGGTTGCGGTTGCTCGATAGGTTTAGCCGGCTCGATCGGCGCGAAGCGTTCGGTAACGACCGATTGGGCTGGATCAGCCGATCGATTGTCTGCAGGCCGATCGGCATTCGGCTCCATCGATCCGCTCAACAAACTCAACATGCGCTCGACAGTTTCGGTGCGTTGATCAGCCGCCTCTATTTGACTGTAGCTGCTCAACAGCTGCGCCACTTGCTGCGACGTTGCGTCGTCGCCGGCTTCTTGCTTCCAGCGCGCCGCGAAATTCGACAGGCCGCCGACCATCGCCCGATCGCGATAACCGGTTTCGGCTTCGAGTTTCAATATCTTGGTGAGTTTTTCATAGGCAGGATTTTTAACCGACATGATTTATTCTTTCTGAATTAAAAATGCACACTGCGTCAGGCAGAGTGCATCATAACATCATCCGAGCAATTATACATTAAGCGCTGAGCAGTGTGCATTAAGCGACGACGACCGCGACACCCAGCGCATTCGAGCCCGCGTATGAGCCGATCGTCGTGGTGGCTTCGCTGATCAAGATCGATTTACGCAGAGCGGGGATGAGCTTGGCAAAATCATCTGCCAAAGCTTGCGCGTCGGCGTGCGCGTGAGTGTGCAAGACGGCCAGTGATTCGATCGAGCCGAGCGACAACACCAGCTCTTTCAAGCGTTCAATGCTTTTGTGGCGCGTGCGTACGCGATCGATCAAATTGACTTCGCTGTCTGCTACTTGCACCACCGGTTTGATGTGGAGCATCTGGCCGATAAATCCTCTGATCCAGCCGACGCGCCCGCTGCGCTGCAAATATTGCAGCGTATCCAGCGCGGCATACACGCGCACGCGCGATCGAATACTTTCCAGCAGATGGATGATCTCACCAACAGACTTGTCCTGTTTTGCCGCACGCGCGGCGGCGACGACCTGCCAACCAATGCCCATGGAGATCTGCGTCGTATCGAAGACTGTCACGCTAACGTTGGCCGTTATTTCGGACGCACTGTAGGCTGCGGCGTAGATTGCACTCAAGCGCGCAGCAAGATGAATGGATATGATCTCACCGCCGAGGCGTTGATAGAATTCTGAAAATTCGCCGGGACTGG
>JBGQGR010000642.1:0-2188 GCA_041497495.1 Anaerolineae bacterium
ATCGGTATGTCATCACGGCGCAGCGCATCATCCAGCCGACACAGGTCGAAGTGATGCAGCCGACGAGTGATCCCACCGTGACATTGATTTCATGCTATCCGTATCTGGTCGATACGCAGCGCATTGCTGTGTTTGCACAGTTGGCGCAATAAAATCGCGCTCAGGCTTTAACCCTTCGCACGGTGATCTGACTGTGGTAGAATAGCGTCTATCACTTCAAGAGGAATTTGATTCATGGCAAAGAAGACTCGCAAAGTTAAACAACAAGAATCCCAACAGCGCGCGATTCGACAGGCAGTGAACAACATGCAGTCTGTTTCGATCGCGCCGATGGCGGCCTCTACCCCAGCGATGGCGAATCGATCCGCCGGAGCTAAAGCCACCCCGCTCGAACCGGCCGAAGAATACAAGTACGTCCGATCGGATCTCAAGCGCATTGCACTGCTCGCCCTATCGTTCACGGTGATCTTGATCGCACTGTCGTTTGTCATCAAGTAAGATAAGTTGTCGAAGATCCTCGTAGCGAAGCGGACAGGACAGCTTGTCCGACAAATCAAAAAGGATCGACGATTTCCCCGTCGATCCTTTTTCGTTATCTGTTGTCCCGATCGATTAAGCTGTCGTCACGGGCGTGGCCAGCCGTGTTGTAATCGCTTTCAGGGCGACCTCAATGACCATGTGAAGTGCAATTGCCAGCCAGACATTGCGCGTCAGGATAAACGTGGTGGCGCTCATCGCCAACAACAGCGCTTGCCCGATCCACGATTGTCGATCTTCCGGTTGCGTGCCCAAGCCGTTCCGCACGATCGCGACGACGAGTTCAATGCTGACCAACAGCAAGCCGATCAATGCCGCGCCATAGGCACTGCCGAACAAAATCAACGGAGCGGATCGATAGAATGCCCAGTGGGTTTCGCTATACACTGAATCGATCACGATCGATCCGGCCGATCGCACGTCGACGCCCAACGGCGATCCGGCGCGAGCCATCTGTCGGGCAGCTAACCCGATCGGGATCAGCACGATCAAGCCTAGTGTCATGCCGGTGCTCAGACCGCGCAGCCAATCGGCGGAAGTCCAGCCCAAGATCGAAATATCGATCGATCCACCGCCGCCCATGAAACCGAGATCGACCACCGATAGCGAGTGCGTCAGCAGCGCGGCGTAGGGCAGACCGATGAAGTAGATCAAGCGGCAGATTTGTTCTACGAGGCGGCCCGCTGAGGTGGAGCGAAATCGATCGGCGCGGGCAGGGCTGAAGATCAAAGTGACCAGCACCGCGATCACCATCGAAGCCAACGTCCAGATGATCGGCAGCAGCTGGGCATCGGTCATTTCTGCACGCGCTCCAGCGGGATGCGCATGATGACGCGCGTACCCTGGCCGATGGCGGACGCGATCGATAACTTGGCGCTCATCACTTCGGCGCGCTCGCTCATGTTGACCATGCCCAGGCTGCCACGCTTGTCGTAGTTGGCTTGGACTTTGCCGACGTCGAAGCCGACGCCGTCGTCATTGATTTCAAGGACATACTCTTTGCCGTCCGGCGCCGTGCGCACCCAGACGTTTTTTGCTTCAGCGTGTTTGCGTGCATTGCTGATCGCTTCTTCGACCACATAAAAGATCATACTCTGCGCGTCTTTGTCGAGGTTCTCGAGCTGGTCATCCAACAAGAGCTGCACATTGAGAGTCGGCTCGGTATCATGCAGTTTCTGCACCAAGGTTTCTAAAGCAGCGGTCACGCCTTGCGTTTCCAGCACCAAAGGCCGCAGCGTAAACAGCATGTGCCGAATTTCTTTGGTGGTGTTGCGCGCCATCTCTTCCAGTTTTTCTAACTCTTCCGGCACGCGCCCCGGCTCGCGCTGAAACAGCGTGCGGGTATAGTTCAGCCGCATGGCGATGGCGGCCACGGTTTGGGTGGGGCCATCGTGCAGATCGCGCGCCAGTTTCTTGCGGGCGTCTTCTTCGATCTCGACGATGCGGGCTTTCTCGGCGCGCAGGCTCTCAAATAACTGCGCATTCTGCAAAGCAATAGTCGCTTGATTGCAGACCGCCAGCAGCAGATCGATATGCTCTGGTGTAAAGAGGCTGGCATCCTGGCTGCCGAAGACCGCCACGCCTAAATTTTCAAAACCGGCGCGCAGCGGTACCGCCACGGCAATCTGACAGCGATGCAGCGCTGTGTAAG
>JBGQGR010000643.1:0-2158 GCA_041497495.1 Anaerolineae bacterium
ATCGTTCGCGCGTGAGGGTTATGAGATCGGTCGCTTTCGAGCGGCCATCGAATCGACATTCAAATTGGCGATGAAGCGCATTCGCTTATCGGCCATCTTTGGTCCGCTCGTGTCGTTTCTCGGTTTCGGAGCAGTCGTCTCGATCTTCTGGTTCGGCGGCCACGAAGTTTTAGCCGGGAGATTAACCGCCGGACAACTTTTCATGTTCTTGATCTTGACGATGACGATCGCCGGATCGATCGGATCGTTCAGCGGATTGTGGACGGGCCTGCAAGAAGCACTCGGCGCGACGAAACGTTTGTTTGAGATTCTGGATACCAAGCCCGATATATCTGACGCGCCCAACGCCCGATCACTTCCGCGCGTGCAAGGCAAGATCGAACTCGATCGGGTTTCATTTGCCTATCGGGATAACACCGGCACCGCAATCTTGTCCGACATTTCGATCGAAGTGAAGCCGGGTGAAGTGTTCGCGCTCGTCGGACCGAGCGGCGCGGGCAAGACGACGCTGGTTAATTTGATCCCGCGCTTCTTCGATCCGATATCGGGCAGCATCTGCATCGACGGCATCGACATTCGTGAAGTGCAAGTCAAAAGTCTGCGCGAACAAATTGGCTTGGTGCCGCAGGAAACGCTGTTGTTCGGCGGGACTGTGCGCGAAAATATTTTGTACGGCAAACTCGATGCCACCGAAGCCGAAATGATCGATGCGGCCCGCGCGGCCAACGCCCACGACTTCGTGCTTCAACTTTCTAAGAGATATGATACGATCGTCGGCGAGCGCGGCGTGAAATTGAGCGGCGGGCAGCGTCAGCGCATCGCCATCGCGCGGGCGATCTTGAAAGACCCGCGCATCCTCTTGCTCGACGAAGCAACTTCATCGCTTGATAGTGAAAGCGAAGGCTTGGTGCAAGAAGCGCTGGAACGCTTGATGCAGAATCGAACCAGCATTGTAATCGCGCATCGCTTATCGACCGTGCATCACGCCGATCGGATTGCGGTTCTCGACGAAGGTAAGTTGGTCGAACTGGGCACGCATACTGAATTGATGGCGCTTGACGGTTTATATGCGCGCTTATACAAGATGCAGTTCAAGATCGAAGAACCGATCGTTCCGCTAAGCGAGAATGGACAATCGGTAGCAGAAAAGCCGAAACGCCGATCGACTAACATTTTCACCGCGTTGACGGGATCGTAAACAACTATAACCGTCATTGCGAGAAGGCCGTAGGTCGACGCGGCAATCTCCAATTCTTTTCACTGAGATTGCTTCGTCGCAAAAAGCGCTCCTCGCAATGACGTGCTGACGTTGAGGATTTAATGGACCAATCACAAGACAACGTTTTCTCACCGCCATCAACGCTTGAAACCGTGGCGCGATTGCGATCGATCCTCGGCCAAGTGATGCACATCGAGACTCACATCGTCCACGTGCCGCCCGTCGATGTGATTGAGTTCGGCGGGCAGCTGACTGTGTCATCGGAAGAAGCGTTCGATCTGATCTACACGCGCTTCACCGATCTCGGCTACACGCCGATGCTCACTCGCCGTGATGACGGCAAAGAGATCGTCGTCGCCAAGCACGGCATCGTTGAACCAACACCGAATCGAAATAGTATTAACTTAATCCTGTTGATCTTGACCATCATCAGCACTGTATTGGTCGGTACAACATTGTATGGGGGCGAGGCTCTAGCCAAATTCATTCCAGCCAATGCCGATCAGGGTGATATATTTGCAGTCTTTGGAATCGTGCTTAGCCATCCACAACTTTTGTTCAGCGGTTTACCCTATGCCTTAACATTGCTCGGTATTTTAGGCGTGCATGAAATGGGGCACTATGTCATGGCCCGCGTCCACAAAGCCGCTGTGACGCTGCCATTTTTCATTCCAATGCCGATCGGTTTGGGGACGATGGGCGCCGTCATTCGCCTGAAGTCGCCGATCAAGAATCGCAAGCAGTTGTTCGACATCGGCGTCGCTGGGCCACTCGCCGGACTCGCGATTGCGATTCCGCTGTTGATCGTTGGACTGATCATGTCGCCCGTCGAATTTGTCGGCAAGCCGATCCCCGGCGGACAAGAAGGCAATTCGATCTTATACTTCCTTTTGAAATTGATTATCAAGGGACGCGCTCTGCCCGGCGGTGGCTTTGATG
>JBGQGR010000644.1:0-2141 GCA_041497495.1 Anaerolineae bacterium
CCAAACGGTGATAGACTTCCGCGCGCTGCGGATCATACAAGCGCGCAACGACGCGCGGCACATGAAAGATGTTGCGAGCCAGCCGCGCCGCGACGACATTGGCATTGTCCGACGAACTGGTGGCGACAAAGGCATCGGCCTGCTCAATGCCGGCTTCGATCAGCACATTCCGATCGAAGCCGATGCCCTTCACGGTCTTGCCTTTGAAGCGCGGGCCTAACCGGGCCAAGGCGTCCGCATTATAATCAATCACCGACACGTCGTGTCCGTCCTCCGCCATTAATTGGCTGACCTGTTCGCCGACGCGTCCACAACCCATGATAATGACTTTCATCGTAACCTCCTGAGTGGAGAATCTTTTCAAGCCTATTGCTAAGCATTCTTAAACAATCATCACGCCACATGTGAGGCCGCAGTGTAGAAACTTAGCGGTTTCGGGCTCCTAAACCCGAATCCGGCGGCACACTTGCACCGCAATGCGGAGCAGTGCAGGTGTGGGAGCCGCCTTGGCTAGTTTCTGATCGTCCCGATTTGATCGTACCTCAATTTTAGATCGATGAGGGTTACGAGTGTGTTGCTTTTACTTACTGAACCAGCCGCTCGAGCCGCGCCCGATCGAGCCGGCGAGCAACTCCTTTGCGGACTCGATCGAGCAAATACAGAATTGGGCCATTAACCAACACAATCAACCAGAAAACCGGATCGAGCGGCAGGTGATTAAACCACGGGCTGATCAACGGCACATAGATCATCGCGAAGATCAACACCACTTCGGCGGCGATGCCGAGCAAGAGCAATCGATTGCTGAACAGACCTAAACTGAAGACTCGACCCAACTCCGTGCGGCTGGCAAAGGCGTTACCGATCTGCGCGCTGACTACACCAGCGTGATAAACTGTCGTGGCTAAAATATAGACGATGCCGGCCGGCAAGAGCACTTGTTGATCCCACGGCAGCAGATCGACGCGCAGGCCGGGATCGCCGTTTAACTTCCAATATACAAATAAGAAACCCGCAAAGCATAAGGCGGATTCGATTAAGCCTAAATAGCCGAAAGCGCGTAGCAACAAACTTCGATCGATCACCGCTTGCGATCGACGGCGCGGCGGGCGCGACATGACGGTCGGTTCGGGTTTCTCGGTGCCTAATGCCAAAGCCGGCAGCAAGTCAGTACCCAGATCGATCGCCAGCATCTGCGCCACCGTTAAAGCCAACGGAATGTGGAACATCGCCATGAGGATGAACGGCATAATCTCAGGCACATTGCTCGCAAAAATGTAGGTGATGAATTTGCGCAGGTTATCATAGACCGCGCGGCCTTCTTCGATGGCCGTCACAATGGCTGGAAATCGATCGTCGGTCAGAATCACATCGGCGGCTTCTTTGGCTACATCGGTGCCGGTGATACCCATCGCAATACCGATGTCGCATTTGCGCAGTGCGGGCGCATCGTTCACGCCATCGCCGGTGACGGCCACCACATCGCCGCGCGCTTGAAATGCGGCGACCACGCGCAGTTTATGCTCCGGCGCCATGCGCGCAAAAATCAATTCTTGATCAAGCGCTGTTTGCAAATCAGCATCACTCATCGCTTCGATGTCGGCGCCGCTGATAATGCGCGGCCGATCGGTCGTCAGCATCCCGACGCGCCGCGCCACCGATTCGGCGGTGAGTCCGTAATCGCCCGTGATCATCACGATGCGAATGCCGGCCCCGACGCAGGTCTTGACGGCTTCGGCCACATCCGGTCGAGGCGGATCCATCATCGCGGCCAAGCCCAGAAAAGTTAGACCTTGTTCCACTTTCTCGATCGTGTAGGCGCCCGATCGGGCTGGCAAAGCCCGTCGGGCTAAAGCCAGCACGCGCAGTGCGCGCCGCGCGTAATCGTCATTCGCCGCGACGATTTCCCATCGAATTGCATCCGTCAACGGAACAACTTCACCCTGAGTCAATACGTGCGTGCATAACTGGAGCACTTCTTTAGGCGCGCCTTTGACAAAAGCGATCTCGCCACGCCCGGTGCGATGAATGGTGCTCATGCGTTTACGCCGCGCATCGAACGGCAGTTCATGCACGCGTGGATACTGTGCATAGATCGCACTCTCATCCAGGCCGCCCTTCAGCGCCATCACCCGCAAAGC
>JBGQGR010000645.1:0-2110 GCA_041497495.1 Anaerolineae bacterium
AGAGCAGCTTCGGTCTTCGGTCATTTGTCCTCTGTCGTTTTAGATTTGCTCACTCACTTCATCGAGCCTACGCACTTCATCACTTGTTAAACGCCAACCCAACGCGCCGACGTTCTCCTGCGCTTGCTTCGCATTCTTCGCACCGGGGATCGGCACCGCGCCTTTGCACATCACCCAATTCAATGCCACTTGCGCGGGAGTCTTGCCGCCGTGTCCTTGTCCGATCTGTTTGATCAGATCGATCAACGGCTGAATCTTGATCAGATATGCTCGATTGTAACGCGCGCCTCGACGGCCCGGCGGCAGATGCTCGGGTGTGTACTTGCCGCTAAGCAGCCCCTTGCCGATCGGGCTGTAGGCAATCACCGTAATCTCCAACTCGCGGCACAGATCGATCAAACCGCTCCGTTCGATCGATCGATTCAGTAAGGAATACTCCACTTGATTTGAAGCCAGGACTTTGCCGCGCCTGGCTAAAACTTCCGATGTCCTGAGAGTTCTTTCGACGTTATAGTTCGACACGCCGACCGCGCGCGTCAGCCCGGCATCGAGCGCGTCCGCCAGTCCGTTCGCCCACGTTTCGACGGTGCGCGGCGGCAGCAGAAAGTGAACCTGATATAAGTCTACTTTCAAGAGGTTCAATCGGTTCAAACTGCGCCGAAGTGCCTTGACGAGCGAATCTTGACGCACGCGCCACGGCAGCGGCAAAAACTTCGTCGCGACGAGCGGCTGCACGTTGAGTTCGTGCATGAACTGACCGAGCAATCGCTCCGACATGCCGCTGCCATACAGTTCCGCCGTATCGATCCAGTTGATGCCCGAGTCGAGTGAGACTTTGAACGCATCATGCACATCGCGATCGTTGTAGCCCTTGCCATACTGCCACATCAATCGATCGCCCCACTGCCATGCACCCAGGCCGAGGGGCGTCACTTTTACATCGGTCTTGCCTAAGGGTATTGTTCCCAGTTCGTTCGCCATTCATCTCCAATAAACCACGGATTACACGGATGTCACGGATTTTGTTTTTTTATCCGTGTAATCCGTGGTTATATTCTTTCCGCTACGATCTCCGCCACATCTTTGATCTGCATCGACGTCTGCTCGGCCTTAGCCGCATCGGTCAACATGATCATGCAGAACGGACAGCCGACGGCCAACGTATCTTTGCCGGTGGCCATCGCTTCTTTGATGCGATTCGTGCTGACGCGCTCCGTACCGTGCTCTTCTTCTTTCCACATCTGCGCGCCGCCCGCGCCACAGCAGAACGAATTGTTGCGATTGCGATCCATCTCGATGATCTCCGCGCCGACCGAATACAGTACTTGGCGCGGCGCATCATACACATCGTTGTGCCGACCGAGATAACACGGATCGTGGAACGTTAATTGAGAAGTTTGCGTGTTATGCAACTGCAACTTGCCCTGCGCCAGCAACTCTTCGATCAACTGCGTGTGATGAACCACAATGTAGTTGCCGCCGAAGGCCGGATACTCATTCGAGAGTGTGTGCAAACAATGCGGGCACGTCGTAACAATTAGTTTCGGATTCACTTCATTTAACGTCTCGACGTTGCCTGTCGCCAGTTCAAAGAACAACGCTTCGTTGCCCGATCGACGCGCCGAGTCGCCGGTGCATCTTTCTCGCTTGCCCAACACCGCAAAATTCACGCCTGCCACATTGAGAATCTTGGCGAAGTCGCGGGCTGTTTTCTGCGCGCGCGCATCGGTCGATGGAGCGCAGCCGACCCACCACAAAATATCTGGATCGGGATTCTGATCAATTGTAGGTACATTCAGGCCATTGGCCCAATCGAGCCTTGAATCAGGCGAAATGCCCCACGGGTTACTCGATCGTTCCATGCCCTTGAAGGCGGCTTGGAATTGCGCCGGGAATGAATTATCCATCAACACCAAACTGCGCCGGATGTCGAGGATGTCGCGCATCGGTTCGTTGTTGACCGGGCACACCTCGACGCACGCGCCGCACGTGGTGCAGGCCCACACCGCTTCGGGGCTGATCGCAAATTCGGTGAGCGTCGAAGATGATTCCTTGCCAGAGGCTAAGGAAAAACCTTCTTGATTGAGTTGATAGCGCTTATTGATCTCCA
>JBGQGR010000646.1:0-2096 GCA_041497495.1 Anaerolineae bacterium
CCATATGAATCGTATAGCCATCGGCGGCGCTGTCATCCCGCGTATATTGCAGCGTAATGCGATGCTGCTCCGCATACAATACGAGCGTGCCATAACCGCCGCCGACGTCGTAACCGGAGCTCGGCGCGTGGATCAATTCACCGGGTGTCGTTTGCATGCCGAGCAGAGTTACAGCCCAGTGATCGATCGTTCCGCCGCGGCAATTGCAAGTCCAATCCCAGCGATAAATTTGATAAGCACCATTGAACGTTGGCGTGCGATTGTCGTCAAAGAGCGTATACAACTGCGGCGCAAGTGGATCGATGTTGCCGGCATAATCGACCAAGCCGAGATAAGCGGTCGTCGGCGTGTAACCGCGCACGGCGATGTTCATGTCAGGCTGAGTCGATGCATCGCCCGTATAAGGACTGATCGGCGGCAGTGTATTGTACGTCTCACCCGTCGCCGCGCAAATATCGGGCTGCGCGATGATCGGCAGGTAAGCGTAATGCGTGATCGATTCTGAGGAACGAATGGCAATTGAGTGATCGATCCTCGATCGCGCGATCGAGGATCGTTCGGGTTGAGCTGATCCAATCGGCTGTTGCCGGGCCAGCGCAGCTTGCGTGATCGCCAACGTCGCCAGCGATAGGAAAATAATCGACACCCCACTCTTGAGATTCATGCTAATCATTTTCTATCCGCCGCCGTCCAGCGTCAATAGTACGCAAGGCAATCGTCGGTTGAGCAGAGGGTAACGGTCGGTCGCAATTCAATCGATGAGGCTATAATGTGTTGGGGGGAACTTGTGAAGACCAAGCGACAGTTATTCAGTTGGATCGTTTTTGCGTTCGTCATCGGTTTAATGTTGTGCGCGGGCGGATCGATCGTATTGAAAATTTTGCCGCAAGCCGATGCCGCGCGCGTCATGTCGAAATTGCCTGGGCCGATCCATCAACTGGTCGAGGCGCTGTTGTTTCCACATCCCGCTCAAGTTCCGACGCCGATCGGATCTTCGACCGTGGCTGATCTCGGTTCATTATTGACACCGATCCCACCGCGACCCCAACCGACTGCGACTTCGACACCGATCGCCACACCAACTTTGCCGCCATCGATCGCACCTCTGCCATCCGCCACATCAATCGCCATTCCATCGATCGCCGCGCCGGGCCCGAAGCAAGCCGCACGCAGCACACCCGCCGCGCCGGATAGCATCGATGTGTTACTGCGCGGCGCGCAGCAATATTATCAAACGTGGAACAACTGCGGCCCGGCCACGCTCGCGATGAATTTGAGTTTTTACGGTTCGCCGATCACGCAAGCCGATACGGCGAAAGTTTTGAAACCCGATCCGAACGACGGGAATGTCAGTCCGGATCAAATGGAGTCGTATGCCAAATCGATCGGCTTTCAAGCGATTTTGCGCGCCAATGGGACTATGGATTTGATCAAGTCACTCCTGCGGAATGGACTACCGGTGTTGGTCGAAAAAGGCTTCGAGCCGGAAGCGGAATTAGGCTGGATGGGCCATTACGAATTGATCGTCGGCTTCAACGACACTCAGCAGCAATTCATCGCCATGGATTCGTACATGGGGCCGTATCAAGCGGTGCCGTACGATCAATTCGATCGCTACTGGCACGATTTCAATCGCACGTACTTGGTGGTGTATCCTGCCGACTCAGCAGATATTGTGACTTCGATCTTGGGCGATCAACTTGATGATCCAACAATGTGGCATGACGCATTGGCAAAGTCGCAACAAGACGCCGCGCAAAATCCGAATGATGCGTTCGCCTGGTTCGATCTCGGCAGCGACTACGTGGGATCAGGTGACATGCAGAATGCGGCGACAGCCTATGATCACGCCCGCAGTCTCGGTTTGCCGTGGCGCATGACGTGGTATCAATTCGGCTGGTTCGAGGCGTATGATCAAACGGGCCGCTATGATGATGTGATCGCCTTGGCCGATGCAACGATCAACGTCACGAAGAACATCGAAGAGATGTTTTACTATAAAGGCCTGGCGTTGAAGGCGAAAGGCGACATCGATGGTGCGCGCGCGAATTTCCAGATCGCCTTGCAGCACAATCCGAATTTTGTGCAGGCGCGGG
>JBGQGR010000647.1:0-2089 GCA_041497495.1 Anaerolineae bacterium
CCAGTGCTTCCAGAAGTTGCAGGGGTTGCGAGGCGTGACGTGAAGCCGGAACATGCATCCATTGTTTCGATCCGCGCAGCGCGGCGTTGGTCGCCAAGCCGATCGATCGACGCTCTTCCAAAGCCTCATTCGCCACTGAGGCCGCGACGACAATCGCCGTCTCCAGAAAATCACTGACATGCCCATCGAAGAGCCGCTCCAGCGTCTGGCAATTGAGCAGGATCATGATTTGCTGCGACGCGCTCGGATCGAACGTTTTCGTTTGCAGGGCCGATCGGCGCGCCGTGGCTTTCCAATGAAGGTGGCGGGTGTTATCGCCGACACGATAATCGCGCACACCCGCCAAACGCAGTGCATCTTCAGTAATGCGTCGATCAGTTTTGAAATCGCCGACGGGCCGCGCGGCCAGCACGTTCAAATTTTTCACCGGCACAATCTTGGGATAGACGACCACCCTGTGTTGATAATCCATTTCAGATCGGCGCAAGCGAAAGCCGAACAGATCGCCGGACAGCACATTGACCGGACCCACTTGGAACACTCCGCGCTGCCGGCCAACAACGCGATACCGCCGGCGCACGCGTTCATACCAGCGCAGGCTGTACAAATTGATCAGCGATTGTTTTTTCTCGTGACCGACGTAACTCAGTTCGGCGCTTTGGACTTTCAATTCATTCGGAAAGGCATCTTCCGTGCGCAGCCACGTCAACGGGAGCGGCTTGGCGTTGACGACTTCGATCCATAGGTCGGTCTCTTCGCCAAAGTTAAAGTGTGTTGTGGCGAAGCGGCGCGCATAAGTAACACCTACCAAACAGAAACGTCCCCACAGCCACGATGCACCCAAGACGATTAACACGAGCACATCGAGCAGAAGCAAGAGCGGATTGTTGATGATGAAGCTCAGGCCCAACAACAGCACCAGCATCAAGCGACCGAGGCGGCTGAGCACCGTCCGGCCATCGGTTAGTTCGCGTGATGGGAGGAAGTGACCATCGGCGCCGATGGTCGCGGGTTCAAGTTCGACGGGCTTGAGTGGAAAACGGAACATAGTTGATCAAACGTGTAGGGGCGAGGTAACCTCGCCCGTGGGCGCGATGACCGCGCCCCTACCGGGTTCTATTTCGGTTCCGACCAACTCTCTTCAACCGGCACCGGCACACGCTCGATGAGTTCTTTCAGCACGTCGCTCAATTCTTTACCGTGCAAACGTGTTTGGCTGGACAAGATCAAGCGATGCGACAGCGCGGGCACGATCAACGCTTGAACATCATCCGGGATGACAAACGATCGACCGCGAATGGCGGCCAATGATTGCGCAGTGTGGTACAACGCCAGCGATGCACGCGGACTCGCGCCCAACGACAACGCCGGATTACCGCGCGTCGATCGAACGAGCGCCAAGATGTAAGTTTCGATCGCAGGGGAAACGTAAACCGATCGACAGGCTGCGATCAATTCTGAAACATCGCTGCTGGATGCAACTGACTGTAACTGATCAAATGGATCGATCGATCGGAAGCGGCGCAGCACTTCACGCTCTTCATCGTCTTCGGGGTAACCGATCGAGAGTTTCACTAAGAACCGATCGAGTTGTGCTTCGGGCAAAGGGAATGTGCCCTCCAGTTCGATCGGATTCTGCGTGGCGATCACGAGGAAGGGCCGCGGCAGCGATCGAGTGGTGCCATCTACCGAGACCTGGTGCTCTTCCATCGCTTCGAGCAGTGCCGATTGAGTGCGCGGCCCGGCTCGATTGATCTCATCGGCCAAAACGATCTGCGCCATGATCGGGCCGGGGCGAAATTCAAAGTCGCCACTCTTTTGATTGAAGACGTTGACGCCGGTGATGTCGGACGGGAGCAGATCGGGCGTGAACTGCATGCGCTGAAATGAGCAGCCCAGTGAGCGGGCCAGCGATTTAGCCAACATCGTCTTACCGAGGCCGGGCACATCTTCGATCAACACGTGGCCTTCGGTCAGCAGTGCGGCCAACGACAACTCGATCACGTTCAACTTGCCGACGATGACGCGGCCAATGTTGGCTTGGATCGATTGAGCGGTAGATTGAACACGGCTGATATCAGTCATTGCA
>JBGQGR010000648.1:0-2081 GCA_041497495.1 Anaerolineae bacterium
ACATCTATGTCCACCTACGAGTGGGATCCCGACAAAGCAGCAGCAAATCTAAAAAAGCCCAACGTCTCTTTCCGTGAAGGGACAAGCGTGCTAGCCGATCCATTGTCGATCACGATTCTCGATCCAGATCACTCGGCGGACGAGCAGCACTTCATCGATATTGGGTTGTCAGCTGGTGGGCGCATTCTGGTTGTGGTCTAGCCTGAGCGTGGTAAACGCATTCGAATGATTAGCTGCCGGAAGGCAATGGCCGTAGAACGGTGGCGATATGAAAAAGGCAATGACTAAGCACGCCAGAATAATTAAAGATATGCGGGCCGAATACGATTTGAGTGGTGGCTTGCGTGGAAAGCCTGCTGACGCACTACGGCAAGGGTACATGATCGCAAATCATCAACCGGATGGCACAACGGTCGTGGAACAAGTTGTGCCGACTGACGGCGCTGTCATTCTTGATCCAGACGTGCGTGAATACTTTCCGGATCAGAATCAGTCAACACTGCGCGGCGTGCTTTAGTCAAATTGATCCCGGCAGAAAAAAGCGCGGGAGTCCTAAAGTGAAGGCCTAACGATTCCAAATGATCCGCACCTTCAAGATCGTCATCATCGGGCCATTTAATGCTGGTAAAACGCAGTTCATCAAAACTGCCAGCGAGATCAATGTCGCCTCAACCGAGCGACGCTTAACTTCTTCTGACGAACGCAAGACCAAAAAGGAAACCACCGTCGCTATGGATTATGGCCGTGTGACGATCGATGACGACACACTGCAATTGTTTGGCACGCCCGGTCAAGATCGATTTGACTTCATGTGGGAAATCCTCGCGCAGGAAATGCACGGCTTTATCGTGATCGTCGACAGCACCGATCGGAGTTCCTTGCCCGAGGCCAAGCATTTGATCAAACTGTTTTCCAAGTTCGATAAGGTCCCTTTTGTGGTGGCCGCGAACAAGCAAGATCGATCGGATGCGCTGCCGCCGGCTAAGATTCATCAGCTGCTGAATCTGCATGCCAGCATATCCGTCCTGCCCGTCATCGCCACCGATCGAGCCAGCACGCGAAAGGTGTTGAGTCAAATACTGCAGTACTTATAAGATTCTGGAAATCGGCGATTTCTCCAACGGCCGAATCCGGCGGCGGATGAACCGCCTCAGATACAATTGAAAAATAAATTGGTGATTGAGGCCCGCGAAGCAACGTTTAGAGTTCTATTGTCGGCACCTGGACCGGATAACTCTGCGCACGATTAGCTTGACTCAGACCCGATCGGGTTTATGCTTAATTCAAGTTTTAAGCCGATCGAACAACAACTTATGGAGGAGATCAACAATGGCAAAGACCAGCGTCAAAGGTTTGGGGACTCGTGAGAAGCCGTGGCAGTTGAAGACCCCGAGCGGATCATCCGAATACCAAATGTACCGCGATGAAACGCTCGATCCGCCGGCATTGGTGTGCATCGTCGGGAAGACGGAGCTGCGTTATCATTTGCGCTGCATCGAAGATCTGCACGCTATGCTGAAGAAGCACGGCGACTGGATGCAGTTGGGCAGCGCCGATGAGCAGAAGCCGGCCGCCGAGGGCACCATCGAAGCGTGGGGACGCTCGCCGAAGAATCCAGTCGGTGGTTGGTACGGATTGAAGAAGGGTCTGCGCGGACGCTTCGGCATGTACTTGCCGCCGCTGCTGGAAACGTTGGGCTTGGCCGAAGTCGAGCACAACGCGAAGAACAATCGCATGCGGGCGCTGTAAATGCTGTGGTCAATCTGTTAGAAAAACTCGGCCCCACGCAAGCGGAGGCCGAGTTTCTGTTTAGAAAATTACCGATAACTGCTCGGACACGAGCGATGAGCGCGACGCGCTTGACTTGGATTTGATTGGGGCTATACTCAATTCCAGATGTACCCTGTTGGTCAGCGCGCCTAATTGATAAAATGCGTATTGGTTGATATAAAGGAGCAAATAATGGAGAGCAGTGTACTGATCGCCATCGTAACAGCTATCACCTCAATAACAGTCGCGCTCATTCAGGTCAACTCCGCACTCAGGCTCGCAAAACTCAAAGAACCGCCTGTCCAACAAAG
>JBGQGR010000649.1:0-2073 GCA_041497495.1 Anaerolineae bacterium
CTTTGCGATCTTCGTTGTTGAGCCACGCAGCGAAAGTGATCAGCAGCGCTGTGAAAAAGATACCGCCGCCTGGCACCCACATGATCGATCCGGCCAGCTGTTGATCGTCTAGCGGCGTTAGACCAAAGTTCAAAGGAATGTTTCCGTAGAATTTGAAGATCACGTCTCCGGCGAAAGTAAAGATCGCGCCGAGGATGCTGCTGGACAACATGCCGAAAAACAAGTAGCCGATTTTGGCGAGATAACCCATCGGACGATTGGGCGGAACTGCATGCAGCACGGGCAGCCACATGAGTGTGCCCGTTACAATGAAGAGCAAGTGCTGAAGGACGTGAATGTTTTCGTCGTGCAGTGCGCCTTCATACAGAGCCGGTAAATGCCACAGCCATAGATTGAAGTTGAAGACGATGAGCGCTACGATCGGATTGGTAAAGATAGCGAGCAGCGGACCGATGATCGGAATTTGGTAGAGCGCGCGCAGCCAACGTATGGACACACCGAACAGCAGGAATGCCGGTGCGATTAATGCCAACAAAATGTGCTGGGTCATGTGCGCGGAGAATAACGCGTAATCGCTGAGTTGATCGAACGGCGATTGCAATGCCATGTATAGCGTGAGGATTCCGGCGGTAAAGAACGCGATGTGCCGCGCTTTCAGATCTGTGCTCCAATAACCATCGCGTCGATCGGCGTAGACGAGATAAGCATACAGCACGCTGAGGCTCACTAAGCCGATGACGATGCTCGGCGTGAATATCCAGTTATAGGTTGGCGGTGCATCAAATAATCTTGAGTGAAGCATGTTTGGAAAAACCTCGGCGTAAGTATACCACTCAGATTTGCCCATTCTCCCAGCGCGATCAGATCGAAATGCGGGCAGGGCTCCCATGCCCTGCCTTTTGAGGCGGCAGGGGAGCCGCCCTTGCTCAAATAACTTTCATTCTTCGAGCGCGATTAGATCATTCCACGTTTCTCTTCGGCGGATCAATCGATGTGACGCTCCTTCGACGAGGACTTCGGCCGGACGTGTGCGACTGTTGTAGTTCGATGACATGGCCGATCCGTAGGCACCTGCAGTCATGACGATTAATCGATCGCCGCGCTGGATTTCCGGTAATTCCCGATCAACCCCCAACACATCAGCGGATTCGCACACCGGCCCAACGACGTCGGCCAATGCAAGCGCATTGTCGCGCGGCTGTGCAGCCACGATGTGATGATACGCGTTATATAATGCCGGTCGAATGAGTTCGGTCATACTGGCATCGATCACGATGATGCGGCGGCCGGCGCGCTGTTTGACATACTGGACTTCGGCGATGAGCGCGCCCGCATCGGCGATGATCGATCGGCCGGGTTCGATGACAATATCAAAGCGTCCTGAGCGGAGCGGCGCAATTGACCGCGCAGTCGAAGGCTGCGATTCATTGTAAGCGTTCGCGTCCTTCGACTGCCGTTGCCTCCCTTCCGGGGTTAACGTCCGCTCAGGATGCTGTGTTGCATTCAACATAGAAGCCAGTGCCTCCGCAAAAAACTCCGGGCTTGGAAAATCGTCGTTGGGATGGTAACGAACCGGAAAACCACCACCGATGTCCAGCAATTGAATAGTGCGATCTTGCGCGAGATCGAGCAATCGTTTCAGGGCCTCCAGAGTGCGATCAGCCGTAGCCAGTTGCGAGCCGATGTGCACATGCAGTCCGGCGATGGTGAGGCGCGGGAATCGATCGGGTTGAGCTAAGACCGATCGGGCTTCGTCCAGATCAAGCCCGAATTTCGATCGATGTCCGCCCGTGGCAATGTGCTGATGCGTCTCCGCCTCGATCGAGGGATTCACCCGCAGCGCGATTGATGTTTGAAGCTTCTGCTCACCCGCCAGATCATTCAACACTTCCAGTTCCCGCACGGACTCCACGTTGATCCAACCCACTTTGGTTTCTAAAGCGTACTCTAATTCTGCGCGAGTCTTGCCCACGCCTGCAAACACGATCGAGGCCGGGTCCGCGCCGATCTTCAGCACGCGAAACAATTCGCCGCCGGACACGACATCGAAGCCCGCGCCAAGATCGTGAAGCA
>JBGQGR010000650.1:0-2063 GCA_041497495.1 Anaerolineae bacterium
GAGTAAATCAAGCCAAAACGTCCCGCCTGCTCGATTACGCAGTAGGCATCAATGCGCGCGAGGTGCCTGATCCGTATAGCGATGGCCGCTTCGAGTTGGTATATGAACTGGTCCGCATCGGCACGGAAGGGCTGCTGGCAAAGATTCGCCAAGAGAAAAATATTTGATATTGTGTAAACATCCTGAGCGAAGAGTCGAAGGACGCAGGCCAATAAACCGACTCTTCGTTACTCGCGTCCTTCGACGGTGTGGCGACCTCTTCGACCTTCGGCCTTGCTCAGGGCATGGTTCGCCACTCCGCTGCCCATACCCAACTCGCTTGCGAGTTGGTGGGCCGCCAGGCGCAGGATGCTTCCCACTTTTTCAATGATTCCAGATAAACTGCGCACTGAACTCAGCCAGCGGCTTGGCGATATCACAAGCATTTCGCCGGTCAGCGGCGGAGACATCAATCAAGCGGCGCGCATCGAAACCGATCGCGCCGCTTACTTCGTCAAATGGAATCTGCACCCCCTGCCCCGCATGTTTGAAGTCGAAGCGCGCGGACTTCAACTCTTAGCGGATTCACACTCCGTACGCATTCCCCAAGTCATGATTGTGATCGATGAACCGCCCGCGCTCGTTTTAGAATGGATCGATCAGAGTCACAACAAATCGGAGGCCGCCGAAGAACTCGGTCGACTGCTCGCACAGCAACATCGATCGAGCGGAAAGTCATTTGGCCTTGATCACGACAACTACATCGGCGCGAATCCACAGTTCAATCAACCCACAGAATCGTGGATCGACTTCTTTCGCGAACATCGATTGGGCACTCAAGGCCAATTGGCCCGTGAATGCGGCCACCTCAACCTCGATCGAGCTCGGCAGCTAGATCAGTTGATGGATCATCTCGATCGATGGATCGATCCGAAGATCGTAGTGCCTTCGTTGCTGCATGGCGATTTGTGGGGCGGCAATTACTTGATCGATGCGCAAGGTCATCCAGTGCTGATCGATCCAGCAGCCTACTACGGCGATCGCGAAGCCGAGATCGCTTTCACCGAACTCTTTGGTGGATTTGGATCGCGCTTTTATGCGGCGTACAACGAAGCGTGGCCGCTCGATCGAGGGTATGCCGATCGACGCGATGTGTATAACTTGTATCACTTACTCAATCACTTGAATTTATTTGGCGAAGGTTACGGCGGATCAGTTGATGCGATCTTGCTCAGATATATCCGTTGAGCACCGACATAAACGCAAACAGCGCAGATGAATCATCTGCGCTGTTTACTTAAGGAGAAGAAGAGACGCACTAGACGCCCCTTTGGATAGTAACTCACCTACGCATTGTCACACCCGCAAAAGCGGGTGTCCAGTTATTTCATTCTTGATTCACGCACCACTCCGCTCGCCTGCACTGCTCCGTGGTACATCCTGCGGCTGCACCATCGCGGGACAATGCGGTGCAAGTGTCGCTGCGAGTGTCTTCGACTTTCGCGAGAATGACAGTAAGGGCAATTTGCATTCAGTGATCTAATGACTAAGACTACGCTGCCTTTTGGGCCGTGACGCCGCAATTCGATAAACCGTCAGAAAGACAACACTTAAGCTCGTGAAACTATACATCGCCTGCACCGTCCACAACGGCGAATCTGTGCCTGAAAACAGACCATGGATCGCCGAGCCGATGAAGGCGATCAAACTCAAGTAGTGAATCGTGCGGAACGCTTTCTGACCAATCCAGCGCCGGATATAGAACGTGACGGACACCAGCACCGTCAGATACAGCGCAATGACGCCGATGCCCACCCAAACGGATCGATAAGGGGACGTGAACGGGATCAAGATTTTAGCCAAAGTATACGGCATGTATTGATCGAACATCAACACGACGATGTGTAAGACTATGAACGCAATCGACAACAGCGACAAGACCTGATGAAAGTCGTAAGAGGAACCGCGCTGCACCAGTGGATCGATGATCTTGCTGGAGACTGCCAGGCCCCAGACAGTCGACAGCCATAACAGCACGTAAGCGACCAGCCCTGCGGCGCGCGTGATATACCACATCGATTGCA
>JBGQGR010000651.1:0-2055 GCA_041497495.1 Anaerolineae bacterium
CGTGGTCACTTGTCGAATTAAAGGAAATGCCCGGCTACAAAACGAATTTGCACCTGCACAACCATATGGACGAAGCGTTTTATGTGCTGGAAGGAGTGTTGATCGTTAAAATTGATGACACGATTTCTGAGTACCCTGCCGGTTCATATATTTTGATTCCGCGAGGAACACCACACGCACAAGGAAACCGTGAAAAAGTTCCGGTCAGGATTCTGCTGACAATGACGCCGGGTGGATTTGAGCGCTCTTTCAAAGATAGGGTTGCGCTCTTCAAGACGGCAAAACCTGCCGATCCCGATTTTAGGAAGAAGCGAAAAGAGAATGCGGTGAAGGGAAACTATGATGTAGAGTTTTTAGCTGATTGGGATCTTGAAAAATGAATTTTAGGCGAACGTGACGTCAGTTACGGGCGGCATAACACGTCGTTGGACCGGAGTGGCGACAGTTCGTCTCTCAAGTTGAGTAGTGCTTTCAACGGTTCTTCTGTTCGCGCCACCCGGTCAACTCGGCAGTTGGGTGGATTCAAGATGAAAACCCTCGGCATCGTCGGCGGCATTGGGCCGGAATCAACGATTCAATACTATCGCTCGATCATCGCGGCTTACCGCGCTCGAACGGGCGATTGCCCAAATGACTTTACCAATAACACAATTGAGTACACGACATGATCATCCGACCCAACAGCAAACTCTTGATGATCGGCGACTCTATCACGGATTGTGATCGCGCCCGCCCGATTGGCGAATCGGCGGACGAAGGTTTAGGCACAGGATACGTCGCGTTGATCGATGGCTTGATCAACGCGACTTGCCCGGAGATGCACATTCGGATTATCAACATGGGCATATCCGGCAACATGGTGCGCGATCTCAAAGCGCGTTGGCGTAGCGATGTGCTGAACTTATCGCCCGACTGGCTGTCGATCATGATCGGCATTAACGACGTGTGGCGGTATTTCGATCCAGCGATCCCAGACAAACAGCAAGTCTCGCTCGATGAATACTCAAGCACCTTGGAAGAATTGATCCGCGCCACGCTGCCGATGTTAAAGGGCCTGGTGCTGATGACGCCTTACTTCATTGAATCCAATCGTGGCGACCCAATGCGCGCTATGATGGATCGCTATGGAGCCGTGGTGTGTGATCTTGCCTCAAAATACAAAATGATCTTTGTCGATACACAGGCCGCGTTTGATGAGGTCCTCAAGGAATTGCAGCCATCGGCACTAGCGGGCGATCGAGTGCATCCGAATCAAACCGGACATTTAGTTTTGGCTCGCGCCTTTCTCAAGACAGTCGGCTACATATGGTAAGGGAAAAGACACTTCTTGATTGAACGATTGCTCCTCACCAACGTCTGGTTTGCCATCGCGCTTGGCGTGATCTTCTACATTGCCACTTACCTGCTCGGCCTGTATGAGATTTACCTCTATAACACTGGAGCGAAAGATTTTATCGTCATTCCCAATCGCTACGATCTCACGCCCGATCGGCAAGCGGCGATCACTCAGCGGCGCTGGTTCAATTGGAAGCTCGCTGCGATCTTGGTCGTGATGTCGATCGGCATTGGACTGGCATGGCAAATCTCGATTGGGCAGTACGCCCGATCGGATGTGTTCTCGGTCTTGATCGGCGGACTGTTACTGCTTGAGATCGCAGACGCGGCGCAGCGCATTCGCAACATCATCCTCTTCTATAACGCGCCGAAAGCAGGCAATGCGAAAGGCAAGATCGAATATTCGCGGCGGCTGGTGTACTCGCAAGCATTTTTCGAGATGTACATTTTCGCCACAATCTATCTGTTTGTATTCTTCACCACTGGCAGTTGGTTGTTTTTCGGTGGCGGGATCACCTGCATCGTGGCCGGTCGCCGTCAACGCGATTGGACGGTCATTCGCACGTAATAATCTAGAAGCCCCCGGGCAACTTACGATGGCACACATACACCGCACTGCATGCGTTGCAGTGCAGGTGTAGGGTTGCCATCGCTGCCCAATTTTGAATCGACTTGCTCCAACATAGGGTACAATTCACTCGTGACAACAACCAAGAGTTC
>JBGQGR010000652.1:0-2053 GCA_041497495.1 Anaerolineae bacterium
AAAACTATTCGGGTAACCAATAACAATCGGATCAGCAGTGCTGCACCAAAGATCGCGCAACAGACCCACAAATCATAATGATCTTGAATTATCGAGCGTTTCGCAGTCCGATTATCCATCGTAACCACGCCCACACAGCTGAAGGACTAATACACTATATGAATAGTATCCACTCATGGCGTTGTCTGCCAGCGATAGAGTTGATAAGCCCCGCCAAAGTCACGCACCAAATCCAAGCGCTGCTCGATCAAGTCCGTCAAGGCTTGTTGATCTTCAAGCGATGATGTGTCCAACTTCAGATCGATCGCGGCGTGATAACCCTGCTGATAGAGCAGCACATATTGCACACCATCGGTCTGCCACCGATCGGCGATCTGATCGATCGAGCCAATCGTCCGGCGGGCATGCCACCAATTGTCCAACAATGCATCCGGCCGGCAATCGACGTGGCAGTATAACGATCGCGGCTCCCACAAGAAGAGGACGCGCGCATCGCCGCCCAAATCATTCGCGGCTTGCAGGGCGGTGTAATACCAGCCCAGTCGATCCGTAAGATACTTGTCGTTTGATTGTCCGCCGGACAAAACGTTCAGCACACCCGAGCCGCCGAAGTCCAGGCTGATTTTAATCGCGGTTGCAACCAGCACGATTGAAACCAACGCAACTGCGACACGCTGTAAGCTCAGACGCGGCTGATCCCAGTCTTGGAAAACTTGAAACGCGCCTGCAGCGGTGATCGCCAAGAGTGGCAAGACCGGCAGTAACAAGCGGCTTTGCAGCAGCGCTGCCGAAGTTGCCAGGCCCATCAACCAACCAGCATACGCAAACGCAAAAATGATCAACGCATCCATCAGCGCACGGCGTCGATCACGATCGAACCAGCGCCAGCCCAGCAGCGCGATCGGCGTGAGCATCAACCACAACGGGCCAAGCGTCGCCGTATAACCGAGCTTGCCTTCCACGCCCCAGATCGTGGCATCCCACGGCGCGGTCAACAATTGAAGGAAGGGCAGACCGGTACCGGCCCGACTAAATGATTGAGCGCGGATCGCATCCCAATACACGCCGCCAAACACAAACGGATAAACGGGATTGCCGGTCGTGATCCACGTTTTGAGATACCACGCTGCAGTCACAACCATCGATACAATGATGAAAGTAAACACGGAACGGAATCGATCGCCATCGGATCGGATCAACACAATCAAAGTCAAGGCTAAGCTGATCGGCGCCGCATAATATTTGGTCGCCATCGCCAAGCCATTGAAGACGCCCGCCGCGATCAATGCAGGCGTCGAACGATCACTGCGCCAAGTCGTTACAGCAGCATAAGCCGCGACCACGTAAAAAGCAAACATCAAATCCACATACGCCGAACCTGCTTCCAACACAACTGTTTCGGCGGACAGAAAAATTGCGGCAGCAATCCAGCCGACGTTTTTATTCCAAACCCGCTGTGCCTGTCCCGCAATCAACAACGCCGCGGATGCGCCGAATATCCAGTGCAGCATGGCCGGATTCGCTGCGCCTAACACTCGCGCAAACAGGAACAACAGCTCACCGAACTGCGGAAAACCCAGGTAAGGATTATCGATCGACTGCGTGATGCGCCCGGCTTTCAAATATACTTCCGGCCCTTGGAGATGATACGCCAAACTGTCCCAAGCCGTCGGCGGAGCGAGCGATTGCAGCAAAGCGATCACCAACACAAAAACGCAATAGGCAGCCGCCAAGCGCGCGAACCTCGTCGTCGGCAAGATCGATCGGAGGAGCTGCCCCAGATCGATCCACCACGCGCGGATCGATCGCACGCTCCAGATCGCAGCTAACCCGATCAAACTCCAGGCGATCTCGGATCGCATTGCGCCGATCATTCCTAACACGAGACCTGCTAAACTGAAGACACCTAATCCCAAGCCTAATGACAATATCGATCGACTGTTGTCGTTGAAGTGCCGCCCCAGCAACTGATAACCCAACATTGAAGCAACGATCGTCATCAAGCCTACGATCAATAAGCCGGGCAACCACCCGGCCAAGCCGATAATTTGCG
>JBGQGR010000653.1:0-2046 GCA_041497495.1 Anaerolineae bacterium
CAGCGGTCGCTTGAAGGCGGCACGACTATCTTCGAGACTTAGACTCGTTTTCATCGCACGTGTTATTTTGACACGGATGAACATGGATTAAACCGATCAGAAAATAAATCCGTGTTCACACCTGCACTGCAACGCACGCAGTGCGGTGCAAGTGTCCGTTAAATCCGTGTCCGAAAAACTCAGCCGACCAACTTGTAACCCACGCCCGTCACCGTTTCGATCTGCGCCGTGCTGTGACTGATCTTCTTGCGCAGATGCGCCACGTGCACATCGACCGTGCGAGTTTGTCCGGCGAAGTCGTAACCCCAGGCGAGTTCCAATAACTTTTCGCGGCTCAACACAATGCCTTTATTCTCGGCAAGCGTCAGCAGACAATCGAATTCTTTTGTGCGCACATCGATCGGCTGGCCGGCGACAGTCACTTCACGCCGCGCCGGATCGATCGTGAGATCGCCGATCCGAAAAACCTTGCCCGGCGTGACAGCGCGTTCCGATCGGCGCAGGATGGCTTTAACGCGCGCCACGAGTTCGCGCGGATTGAAAGGCTTGGTCATGTAATCGTCCGCGCCGATCTCCAGCCCGACGATCTTATCGACGTCTTCATCGCGCGCGGTCAGCATGATGATCGGCACATCGCTGTTCGATCGGACGCGGCGGCAGACTTCCCAGCCATCGATCTCGGGCAGCATCAAATCCAGCACGATCAACGCCGGATCGACGGCTTTCACTTTATCGAGCGCGGCTTTCCCGGTGTTGGCCGACTCGACGCGGAAGCCTTCTTGCTCCAAATAAAGTCTGGCGAGTTCGATGATGTTTTGTTCGTCGTCGACGACGAGGATGGTTTCTTTGGACATGTGGAAATGGGCGAGGCGACCTCGCCCCTACGCTAAGGTAATCGTCTCAATTTCGATCAACGCATTGCGCGGGAGCGCGGCAACCGCGAAGGTCGATCGAGCGGGCGGGTCCACTGGAAAGAATTCCGCATACACGGCATTCATCAGGCTGAAGTCATTCATGTTCGCCATGAAGACTGTCGTCTTCACTACTTTCGACATGGATGTTCCGGCGGCGTCCAGGATTGCGTTGACGTTCATCAAGGCGCGGCGCGTCTGGGCGCTGATATCGCCGTCGATCAATTGGCCAGTCGCCGGATCGATCGGGACTTGGCCTGCCGTGAAAATAAAATCGCCGACGCGAATGGCTTGGGAGTACGGCCCGATCGCTTTGGGCGCGAGTTCGGTCGAGATCACCGTGCGCTTCGTCACTTTCGGCGCAGCTGATCGAGGCTTAGTAGATTTTGTCGGCTTGCGAGTAACTTTTTTCTTGGTTACCATGATCGATCTCCTTGATTTAATGAAAGTATCGCGATTCTACCTTATCCTCACCCAAGTTGCCAATCGATCACGCACTCAGGACATCAGCCGGGCCGCACACTGCGCCAACGCAGCCGGGGCCGGTGTGCACACCCAACACCGGCACAATCTGTCCAAGCGTAATCTGCGCAGTGGGCAAGCGCGCTGCGATCAACTCCCTCAGCTCATGCGCATGTTCGATCGAGTTGGCGTGCAGCACGTGCACCCATGCCAAGGTATCTTTCATCTTCTCTTGCACGAGATCGGCGATCATCAGCAGCGATTTGGAAATGCTGCGCGTATTGCCCGCGCGCACGTAAGTGCCTGGCCCTTTATCGACGGTGATGACCGGCTTGAGATTCAGCAGCGATCCGGCCATCGCTTGCACGCGGCCAATGCGCCCGCCTTGTTGCAAATAGTGCAGGGTGTCGAGGGTGAAGAAGATATCGGTTTGTTCGGCAACGCAGTCAATGCGCGCCAAAATTTGCTCGAGGGATAGGTAGCGTCGAATCGCTTGAGCGGCGGCGACGATCTGAAAGCCCTGTGCGGCCGACAATGTTTTCGTATCCACCAAAGTGATTTTCAGATCGGGGCATTGCTGCGCGGCCAGTCGAGCCGAATTGAGCGTGCCACTCAGGCCGGATGAAATATGCAGCGAGAGAATGTCTTTATCCGATTGGCCGATGCGGCGATA
>JBGQGR010000654.1:0-2044 GCA_041497495.1 Anaerolineae bacterium
AACAACCGACTTCGTCCTTAAATCCCGTCTTTAGAATCGGCGATCAAATTTCCGAAGTGCTGAACATTCACCAGGAATTGGGCAAGAAAGCCGGTAAGGCGCGTGCGCTGGAGCTGCTATCGATGGTGGGCATTCCGGATCCGGAGCGGCGCTTGAATGCGTATCCGCATGAACTCTCAGGCGGTATGGCCCAGCGCGTGATGATCGCCATGGCGTTGGCTTGCGTGCCGGAACTATTGATCGCCGACGAGCCGACAACCGCGCTCGATGTGACAATTCAGGCGCAGATTCTCGATCTGATGCGGGATATGCGATCAAAGTTGGATACGGCTATTGTTTTGATCACGCATGACCTGGGCGTGGTGGCCGAGATGGCCGATCGGATTGCGGTGATGTACGCCGGACAGATCGTTGAAGAAGCGCCCGTCGATGAGTTGTTCGCCAACCCAAAACATCCATACACGCGCGGCTTGATTGGATCGATCCCGGTGCTGGGCGTAGTGAAAGACGAGTTAGATGTGATTCCCGGCAATGTGCCGGATCTGATCGATCTGCCGGTGGGCTGTCGCTTTGCGCCGCGCTGCCGCGCTCGTGTCGAAAACAACTTGCAGATTTGCCTGGAAAAAGTTCCGGAATTGAAGCCGGTGGCCGTTAATCACACGGCACGCTGCTGGCTGTATGAATAAATGCAGCAAGTTGCAAGATGCAAGTTAGTCGACAAATCTTGAATCGGTTCGTGATGGTGCAATGACCTCCAACATCCGGCCTCTAACGTCCAACCTCCAACAGTCCAACGGGCAGGGCGATAACTTGCTCGAAGTCGAGTCGATCGTCAAATATTTCCCAGTGCGCGGCGGCATTTTGCAGCGGACGGTGGCCCAGGTGCAAGCAGTTGAGAATGTCAGCTTCACGGTGAAGCGTGGCGAGACCTTGGGCTTGGTCGGCGAAAGCGGCTGCGGTAAAACGACCATTGGCCGCATGATTGTCCGGCTGACAGAACCCACCAGCGGCGCGATCCGTTTTGAGGGGCAGGATATTCTGCCGTTGAAGGGCAATGATCTAAAGCGGCTGCGCCGCGAGATGCAGATTATTTTTCAAGACCCGTACTCGTCGCTCGATCCGCGCACGCCGGTGGGCGACAGCATCGGCGAAGGTCTGCTCGTTCACGGGCTGAAGAGCGCGCGCGAGCGTCAGCGGCAAGTGTTGGAGATTCTACAAAAAGTCGGCATGGAAGATTATCATGCCCGGCGCTATCCGCATGAATTTTCCGGCGGTCAGCGTCAGCGCATTGGCATCGCCCGCGCCTTGGTGCTGCGGCCGAAATTTCTGGTATGCGATGAGCCGGTGTCTGCGCTCGATGTGTCGATCCAGTCGCAGGTGTTGAATCTGCTGCGCGATTTGCAAAAAGATTTTGGATTGACGTATATCTTCATCGCGCACAACATGAGCGTGGTCGAGCACATCAGCGATCGAGTGGCGGTCATGTATCTGGGCAAGCTCGTCGAGCTAGCCGATCGGCTAGAGTTATATCGTAGTCCGCAGCATCCCTACACGCAGGCGTTGATGTCGGCGATTCCGGTGCCGAATCCGAAGCTGCGCCGCGAGCGCACGATCCTCAAAGGCGATGTGCCGAGTCCGCTCCATCCACCGACGGGCTGCCGCTTCCATCCGCGCTGCCCGGTGGCGATCGATATTTGTTCCAAGGTCGAACCGCCGCTGCTCGATCTCGGTGGCGGGCATTTGGCGGCGTGCCACTTGCGTCAGCCGTCGAGCGGGACAGGGATTAGCAAACCTGCGAGCGTGTAAGATTTTTATTCCACAAAAATAAGTACTCCTCGCAGTTCTTTCGCTGCAAAAAACTTCCGAAGTCGAATCCAACTTCGGAAGTTTTCGATCCTGCGCCGTCATTGCGACCCTGAGCGCAGTGAAGGGGAAGCAATCTCAAATTCGATCAGGAGATTGCTTCGTCGGCCTAACGGCCTCCTGGCAATGGTGCTTTAACTTGGCAACAAAAAATCCGACGCACCTCTCAAGTGCGTCGGAT
>JBGQGR010000655.1:0-2043 GCA_041497495.1 Anaerolineae bacterium
GACTGTCGAGGCCGGAGTCGTCGCGCGTTTGGTACGCAATCAAGTCTTGAACGGCGCATCGGCGGATCAGATTCTCCGCCGCTTGAATACGGCGAGTACAGTTGGCGATACACGCATTCTGGTCATCAACTCGGATTCCGGCGCGGTGTTGGCCGATACCGATAGTTCGCTGGCCGGAAAAAATCTATTCGATCTCGGCAAGCCGACGCGATCGGGTAATGTGCTCAACGGTGAGTTCGATGTGAACAATCAACATTGGCTGTATTCATCCCGACAATTTCTCCTCGCGCCGATCAGCCGCATCGAATTGATCGCCGCAGCGCCGTTTGATAAGACACCGCTGTATCAAGACCCGATCTTTAGCGAATTACTGCGGCCACTCTTAATCGCCGGATTGTTGGCGCTCGGTATCTCGATCGTGTTAGCCGTGATCATCACGCGATCGGTGACGCGGCCGATGCAGCACGTCGCCCAGGCCGCCGATCGAATTGCGGGCGGCGATTACAATCAACGTGTGCCCGTCGAAGGATCGAGCGAAGTCAAAGAGATGGCGACCAACTTCAATGCGATGACGCAAAAAGTGCGCGACACGCAGCAAAGCCAGCGCGACTTCTTGGCGAATGTGTCGCACGAACTCAAGACGCCGCTGACCAGTATCCAAGGTTTTTCCCAAGCGATCAAAGATGGTCTGGCCAACGATTCCGGATCGATCCGCAAGAGTGCGGCGATCATTTTCGACGAATCGAATCGCATGGATCGCATGGTGAGCGAGTTGCTGGATTTAGCGCGCATCGAGAGCGGACAGATCGTCATGCGCAGCGAGCCGGTCAAGATCGATCAACTGGTGCTGAGCGTGGTCGAGCAGATGACACTGCGCGCACAGCAAAGCAACATTGCGTTGGATGCACAAGTCCCGATGGATTTGCCGACATTCAACGGGGATGGTGATCGGCTCGCGCAAGTCTTCAGCAACTTGATCGATAACGCGTTGAAGCACACGCCCGCTGGCGGCAAAGTCACCGTCTCCGTTCGATCGCTGTCTGGTTCATCGGTCGTGCGGCGGGGCAAGCCATGGCCGGGCGGTGTCGAAGTGATCGTCGCGGATACCGGCTCGGGCATTCCGCCCGAAGACCTCACGCGCATCTTCGAACGCTTTTATCAAGTGGATAAATCGCGCGCTCGATCGAGCGACGGTGGCAGTAATTTGGGTTTGGGACTTGCCATCGTGAAACACATCGTCATCGGGCACGGCGGATCGATCCACGCGGAGAGCGTCGTTGGGTTGGGCACTAGGTTCATCGTGACGCTGCCGATCGATCGGGCGAAGGTTTAATGCTTTGGGTCGCATGCATCAGCGATCGATTGCAGTACAGCCTCGAAGTTGTGATAGACCTCATCGTTTGTAAATCGAATAACGCGATAGCCATTTGCCCCAAGCCAGTCAGTCCGCTCTTGATCGAACTTCATTTGTTCCGGTTCGAAGTGTAACTCGCCATCGATCTCGATCACAACCTTCGGCGGCTCGCAACAAAAATCGACAACGTATAACCCGATCGGATGTTGTCTACGAATTGGCAAGTTGTTGAGTTGATGATTTCGTACGCGCTGCCAGATTTTCTTTTTGGCGGGCGTTTGTTCTTGGCGAAGTTGTCGCGCGCGAAGAACTGTGGCGCGAGTGGGTTTAGGTTTCTTCTCTGGCATTGGTCTTGATCTTTTCCCCACCCCCGGCCCCTCCCCGAAGTAAAAGCATCATCGGAGCGGGGAGCATGATTCCCCTCTCACGCGACATCTTCTCGTCGCGGGGGAGGGGTTACACGTGCGGTAAAGCGCGCAATGCGTACCGGGGGTGGGGAATCTTTTGCTCAGTATAGCGCGAGTCATTTCATCTCGCAAAATTAACTCTCATCCACGGCTTTTCAGTAGTCGCTTGACATGCTATGAAAAAGACCTTTCTCCAGATATGATGGGAGTTGTGGAACACTCATCAATCCAAGGAGAAAGGTCAAATGGAGTATACAACACCCAGTCTCGACGTCAATCTGA
>JBGQGR010000656.1:0-2041 GCA_041497495.1 Anaerolineae bacterium
AATAAGTGACCATCAATTTCTTTTTTTGTGTGTGAAAACCAATAAAGAAAAACAACCGCCCTTGAAGCGAATACCTCAAGGTCGGTTCTAGATCATAATCAAATCGCCAAAATTGCATATCACAGTGGCCGGTTCGATCTAACTTCCACCGGCTTTCTTAAATCCTCCACGCGAATTCCGGCCGCTTTCATCTTTCGCCACAAAGTCGTACGGCCAATGCCCAGCATCGCCGCCATCTTACTCAAGTTGCCGTTGCAGACCCACCCGGCGCGCATGATCGCTTCGTATTCTGCTTCATGTAAGGAAGGCATATGCTCTTCTTGAGCAGCTTTGCCCGATCGGCCGCGGATATTTTCCGGCAGATGTTCCACTTCGATCAAGCTATACTCGCTGAGATTAGCGGCGCGCTCCAGCGCATTCTCCAATTCCCGATTGTTGCCGGGCCAGCGATAACGGCGCAGCACTTGCAGGGCCTCGGGCGAAATCTCGATGCGATGCCCGGTTTGCCGCTGAAGCCGATCGAGGGCAGCTTCAACCAATAGATTGAGATCGCTCATCCGATCGCGCAGGTCGGGCAATCGGATAATGATCCGGCTGAGCGCGTAATATAAATCAGCACGAAAATCGCCATTGACCACCGCGCGTTCCAGATTGGCATTGGTCGTCGCGATGAAGCGCACATCCACCGGAATGATCCGCGTGCCGCCCAAACGCATGACTTCGCCCGTATCGATCACCCGCAGGAGAGCGGTTTGCATTTCTAAGGGCAAGGCATCGATCTCTTCGAGGTGAAGCGTGCCGCCGTGCGTCAATTCAAATTTGCTGGGCTGGCCGAAAGAACCGGTCTTTCGAATCGCACTGCCCTCATAACCTAAGAATTCGCGGACGACGATATCGCGCGGCAGGACACGGCAATTGATCGTAATGAAGGGTCCATTCGCCCGCGCGCTTTCATTGTGAATCGCCCGCGCAACCACGCCTTTACCTGTGCCAGTTTCGCCGACGACCAAAATCGGCGATTGGCTGCGCGCGGCAATCTGCGCTTGACGGCGGATATTATTGACTATGCTCGATTCGCCAAGAAAATCGGTCAGGGTTAAAGTTGCGCGCGCGCCGACCATACGCTGCACCAATTGATGCACCTGCTCAATCTTGCGCAGCGTCAAGATCCAACCATCGACGCCAGCGCCGGGCTCATAGCGAATCGGATGCAGATTGATTAAACAGCCAAGCTGCAGACCCTTCACTTGGAAAATGACTTCAACTTCATTCAACGGCTGTTGGCTGTGCAAAGATTCTTGCACCGCGGACGGTAGATCGACGTACTCGCTCAGCGGACGGCCGACCACCGCCTCATATTTCAAATTCAATATTTCGGCAGCGATGGCATTCATGTCCGTGACGAGGCCGCCGGCATCGATCACTACCAGGCCGCCAGTGATCGCTTCGAGCGTGGCTTCCAATTGAGTGCGCTGCGCGTTAACTTCTATGAATAACTGCTCGGCTTGAATCTGCGTGCCGATCGCGCGTGCCGCCGCATAGGCCACGCCCAACGTATGCGATTCGCAGTCGCGTGCTCGGCTGACCAAGCCCAAGATCAAGATCGGATGTCCGTCAGAGTTGAAGATCGGCGCGGCGGCGTCTGCTAAAGAATGAAATCGCTCAAAGAGATGCTCGGCCCCAATGACTTGCACCGGACTGCCTTCCAACATCGCCAAGCCGAAGGCGTTGGTGCCGGCGTGGCCTTCATCCCAATAAGCACCCGGCTGCATACCCAGCGCGGCCGCTTCCGCCCGCATGTCGCCATCGCCTAACACTTCCAAGATACAAGCTGAGGCATCGAGCAATACTACAATTTGCCCCGAACCTTCGACGAATTGATAAATGTCCTCCATAAAAGGCCGGGCTATGGCAATGAGATTGAAGTGATTGATGAGCAGGGATTGAAGCGATTCCGCAGACAAACGAGGCAGATCTCCGGCAGTGCGCGGGTTGTGCATCGGGCGGCAGCGGCGCCACGACATGGCCACAACCGGATCGA
>JBGQGR010000657.1:0-2040 GCA_041497495.1 Anaerolineae bacterium
CATCGGTGGCGAGGGTCGTCGCCGCTTCGAGCGAGACTTGCAGCATACGGCCATACGTCGCGATGGTGCAGTGCTGGCCTTCACGCTTGATGTCGCTCTTGCCGATCGGGATCACATAATCCCCATCGGGCACTTCACCCTTCACACTATATAAGGCAGTATGTTCGATGAACACCACCGGATCGGCATCGCGGATCGCCGCTTTGAGCAAGCCTTTTGAATCATACGGCGTGCCGGGAAAAATCACTTTAAGGCCGGGCACGTGCGCGAAGAAAACTTCCAGTGTTTGCGAATGCGTCGCCGACAATTGTCCCCAACCCGCGGCCGTCCGGACCACCATCGGCACATTCCATTGCCCGCCGAACATGTAATGCATTTTGGCCGCATGATTGATCAATTGATCCATCGCCAAGATCGCAAAGTTGATCGTCATCAGCTCAGCCACCGGACGTTGACCGCCGACGGCCGCGCCCATTGCCGCGCCGACGATGATGCCTTCACTGATCGGCGTGTCGCGCACGCGCTCTTCGCCAAACTCTTCCGCCAGACCTTTGGTCACGGCGAATGCGCCACCATACGCGGCAATGTCTTCACCCAGCAAGAACACGCGCTCATCACGCAGCATCTCTTCGCGCATGGCTTGCTTTAACGCTTCACGAATTGTAATAACGGCCATAATCGTTCCCTCTTAGCTGTTTGTAGGACAAGTTGGTAACTTGCCTAGACAGGATTAGCGTAAATGTAATCATACATCGTCGAGAGATCGGGGATGGCGGATGCATCCGCAAACTTCACCACTTCGTCCATCTCCTGCTGCACAGCCGCATCGAGGGCCGCCAGTTCATCGGCTTTCACACTATGCTTATCGATCAATAGCGCGCGCACGTGCTCGATCGCATCGCGCTTCTTCCATTTATCGATCTCCTCTTTAGCGCGATACTTATCCGGATCGGCCACCGAGTGGCCTTGATAGCGGAAGGTCAACGCCTCGACGAAGCGCGGGCCGCCGCCGTGGCGGGCTTCTTCGACGACCTGCTTCATCACTTCGTGGACTTTCAACACATCCATGCCGTCGACTTGCACGGCGGGGATATTAGCCATGCTCGCTTTCTTGTACACTTCCGTCACCGCCGACGCTTTTTGGATCGCAACACCCATGCCATACTGATTGTTCTCGCACAAGAACACCACCGGCAATTTCCACACGGCGGCCAAATTCAAGCACTCGTAGAATTGTCCCGCATCCGTGCTGCCATCGCCGAAGATCGCCAACGCCACGCGATCTTCTTTCGCGCGCTGTGCGGCCAGCGCCAGGCCCACCGCAATCGTCAAGTGCCCGCCGACGATCGCATAGCCGCCCCAAAAGTTTTTGCTGGTGTCCGCAAAGTGCATCGAGCCGCCGCGACCGTGCGCTGTGCCATCGACACGGCCGTATAATTCGGCCATCAATTTTTTCGGATCGAGGCCGCGCGCAATGGCATGGCCGTGATCGCGATAATGTGTCACGATGTGATCCTGATCCTTCAACGCATGAATCGCGCCAACCGCCACTGCTTCTTCACCAATATATAAATGCAGGAAGCCGCCGATCTTGCCCTGCTGATAACTCTGCCGGGCGCGCTCTTCAAATTCGCGAATCAAAACCATTTCGCGATACCAATTCTTCAAGGTCGCTGTGTCCACTCTACTCGCCTCCGCTGAGTGATCCGCTTCGCCGTTCGCGCGTCCGTTGGTGGATTTCTTGTCACGCGCCGGTGCGGTGCTCGTTTTCGTGGTTGCCATGTTACTGTTCCTTCCCTCGTTCTAACTTTTTCGGTTCGATACTCCGCAAACCGATTTGCGATTAGGTTCGAAAAATCGACGCCGATGGGCGTCGATCGTGCACACGATATTTGCAGTGTGGCCAACTCTCTAGAACCCGCCCAACCCGATTGGCTGTGACGCGGCGCGATCGGCCTAGGACAGTGTCTGATTATAGGCCGATCGATAAAAAAATCAACAGCCGATCGGTAAGCCAACCCGATCGGCTGTGGCGCGATC
>JBGQGR010000658.1:0-2029 GCA_041497495.1 Anaerolineae bacterium
CTTCGCATCGGCCGATTTCGTTTTTAATTGTTTAACTGCGTTTTTAGATTTCTTCGCGCTGCTCGATCGAGTTGCCGTGCGCTTCTTCGGCTTCACTTCGATGATCGATGCGTGCGTCAATTCTCTCAGCCTATCTAATTTATAGCCCGATTGCGCTTCGGCCTTCAGCAATCGATCGATCACTTCAAATGCATCGAGCAGCTGTTGTCCATCGGTTGTTTGGATAACGCCGATCGCGTACAGCCACCACAGCAATTGCTCGAACGCTTCCTTGTTGAACCACAGCACATCTTGGTAGCGATTGACCTGCAAGAACTGCTGCACTTCGTCGTCTTGCAGTAATGCTTCAAGCAACACCTCAGCGGGTCGGGCTGCCATACCCGACGATATGCCGGCGTGGGAGCCGTCGCCGCTCAGTAATTTGAACCACGCCTGATGCGTCGTCAGCAACTTAACGATCGTCACTGCTTGCCAGGCGTTCGATTCACTTACACCCAAATCTTGCAACGCACCAACGATCGATCGACCGATCAGCCATTCATCGATCCACGTGCGACCTCGCAAAGCAGAGTCCTCTTCGTCGACGAGCTTGCCTAGCGAATGAACGCACAACCAGCTTAGCAGTGTAGCCCACACAAGATCATCCGATCCTCCCGCAGGTTTGATGGCAGATCTGCGCTTCGTAGTGGAACCTGCAGGAGGATTGATTCGCCCGTTCAATAACTTCACTGCCGCCGTATATCGAGCTGTCTTCGGCAATTTCAATCGATTGGACACAATCGGCAATTGTAAAATTGAGGAAACTTCAACGCGCAGCTGAGCCGCCAGTATATCCACGTCGCCCGTGCCGCCGATCAGATTCTTAATCGCCTCCAATAGATTCTTCGCCTTCTGTTCGGTTTGATCCAGTAATACTTGATTGATCGCCCTGCCCGCTTTGGTCAGGCGACTATCGATCAACCAGCGGAACATGCCCGCATTCACCAGTTCCTTGAATGGCACGTGAATCGGCTGCAAGAAAATTTCCTTGATAGCCTCCTCGACATTCGGCACGCCGCGACCATTCAAATTCGCGGCCAAGTGCGCATATTGATGCCACGCATTATCCTGCACTTCGCGGAAGTCAAGATAGACTTGATATTTGTACGCTTCCAGTTCAACATATAAGCCATGCTCGAAGACTTCGCGGTTATTGCGAATATACTCCAGGCCCGTCATGTGATCGCGGAAGATCACGAACGCATTCGGATCGTTGCGCAAGCCTAGACCTTCACCCAGATTCTTTTGAATTAACTTGCGCTCATCGCCGTGCCCGGTCTTGATCGAATACGCGACTGACGTCTTAATCCAGCCGCGCATGCTGGCAAATTTATTGTGATACACTACGAGGCCGCGCTCACCTTGCCCTGAGCCTGTCGAATGGTCGCCGAAGCGATTTGAGTAAGCGAAGACATTTTCGTCGACGCGGCCTTCGGGCGTGAAGACATCGTACAACAGGAAATAATCGACGCCGGAAAAGAGATAGCGTTTATGCAGCAGCGGAAAGATTTCGCGCTGATGCCGATCGATCAAGAAGCCGTCTGGTTTCTCTTCCCAATATGCGCGGCGATATTCCATCCCGTACTTTTCGGTGAAGCCCTCGATCTGTCCGTGGCCGAACATCGGCAGCCCGGGCAGCGTCGCCATCAACGTACAGATGCCAAAATATTTGTCGCCGCTGCCAAACTGATCGATCGCGGTGCGCTCGTCCGGGTTGTTCATGAAATTCACATAGCGCTTCATGATCTCCGGATCGAATTCGAGCGTGTTCTTCATCACACTACGATACTTCGCATTTTCTTCATCGCGCAAAATGTTCATGAATGCGCTGTTATAGACGCGATGCATGCCGAGCGAGCGCACAAAGAAACCTTCCATCATCCAGAAAGCTTCAGCCAGTAACAAAGTGTCCGGTGCTTCAATCGCCGCTCGATCGACGACTTCGCGCCAGAATTCCTGCGGCATCAAGTGATCGAACTGATCTTTGGTC
>JBGQGR010000659.1:0-2024 GCA_041497495.1 Anaerolineae bacterium
CGCTAAACGGCATCGCTTTACGCACGGCTGTGAAGAATATCAAAGTTGCTGGCCGTGCGACGTTGGGCGTGCATGTCATTGCCTTGCAGTCAGGCGATACGGTGGCTTCGGTGGCGCGCCTGGCCGGCGGCGCGAAAGAGGCTATTGAGGACACATCCTCTGAAAGTGAAACGGCCGTCATGCCTGTCGCCGAAGTCACTGAATAATAGGTGAGAAACTTTTCTTATGATGCTAACGTCGACCGTTCTTAAAGCGGGTCCTGGCCAATTGGTGGAATTTTTAGCCGAGCCTATTGTTGATCGACTGGCCGAAACGCTGGTGGCATTTGCCAATGGCGATGGCGGCACGTTGATCGTCGGCGTCGATGGGCACGGTAAACCGATCGGACGGCTGTATCCCGAAGATGTGGAGATCGCGCTGCGCACGGCGGAGACTCACTGCCGCCCGCTGATTCATACCGGCTGGGAACAGATCGATCTGATGGGTACGGCGGTGATAGCCGTACGCGTGGCACGTAGTTCGGAACTGCATTCACTGGCCGATGGCCGCGTGTTGATTCGGATTGGCGCGGGCAATATGCCATTGGGCGGTGATGCGATTCGGCAACTTGCGGCGACGAAGAGCAGCGGCGATTTTGAATTGGATGCCCTGCCGGGCGCGACACGATCTGATCTTGACGAGGATGTTATTCAAGAATATATTGAGAAGCGAGCAGAACGGCAGCGCAAACGCGTTTCGATACCAGTCGATGATGTGCTGCGCGATCTGGGCGCGCTCGATCTGAATGGACGGCCGACAGTGGCGGGCATGTTGTTGTTCGGGCGCACGCCGCAGCAATTTGTGCCGCAGTCGGGCTTGGTGTTTGTAAAGTTCATTGGCACGGAGCCACGCGGTGAGGGTGGTCTGCCCGGTTATGGCCGGCGCGAAGAGATCAACGGCCCGCTAGCGCGGGTGATCGAAAGTGCGTGGGAAGTGGTCTGGGAAGAGATGCATGTCGGCGCGGTGGTCAAAGGCTTGGAGCGTGAAGAGCGAACCGAATATCCGCCGTTCGCCGTGCGCGAAGCGTTGGTCAATTCAGTGTGCCATCGCGACTATCGATTGAAGGGTCGCCGGATCGAGATTCGCATGTTCGCCGATCGGATGGAAGTGATCAGCCCCGGCGGGCTGCCGGGTTTCATCACCGTCGATAATTTAGTCGAAGAACATTTCTCGCGCAATCCGCGCTTGGTGGCCGGTTTGTTCCATTGGGGTTATATCGAAGAGCTGGGTCTGGGCATCGATCGCATGATTGAAGAGATGACGCTGGGCGGTCATGCGCCGCCGCATTTCAAAGCGACGCCGCATTCGTTTACGGTCACTTTATCGAATATCAAGGAACGCAAAGCGACACCGGTGTGGGAAAGGGCGATGAACGAGCGGCAGGCACACGCGTTGGCGTATCTGCGCGAGCATGGTCAGATCACCAATCGAGAATACCAGCAGATCTGTCCAGATGTATCCGCCGAGACATTGCGCTTGGATTTATCGGACCTGGTTGATCGCGGCGCCTTGATGCGCATCGGCGCGAAAAAAGGCACGTATTACATTTTGAAGTAGAGAAAGTTTTTGACGTGACATCCGTTTTACTTGGACTACAGGCTCCTGTTCTCTTAGCGCTCAGCGCGTGCGCCGGCTACGCCATGTTGATGATCTTGGCCGTGCGCCGGCGCGGTTGGCACAGCGCGAACAGCCGCGGGCTTATCCTCTATTTGCTGTTGTCGGGGCTATGGACGGTGGGTTTGAGTTTGACCTTGTGGATCGGCTTGCGCGAAGAGGTGCCCTTGATCGGCGTGCACGCCGCGGCCGATATTCTGCTGGCGATGTCGCCGTTGCTGGGTGTAATGACATTGATGTTTTTGGAGCGGCCCGGTGGCCGCTGGCTGGCGCTGCTCGGCGGCCTGTGGTTGATCCTGATCCTCGCGATCGAATTCAATCTGTTCGATATTCAGCCAGCGGTGTTGAAGTTGAATATTGCGTCGACGATC
>JBGQGR010000660.1:0-2022 GCA_041497495.1 Anaerolineae bacterium
AGATCCCAAACGAGCCGCGCCATATGCACTGCGGGCCGCACACCAAGCCGTGCAGATCGCCGCGTGGCAGGAAGCCAACGAGATTAATAAACAGGCACTTGAAGCCGACCTCGACGATCAACAGCGCGAATCGATCTGGCTGCAGTTGGGTGAAGCCTATTTCCGCACCGATAAACCCGCACAGGCGACCGAAGCCTATCGCGCCGCGTTAACCATCGCCGAGAAACGCGGCGGCAATACGATCACGTCCCGCTTGGCGCTCGGTCGATCATTGATCAATCAAGCGCGTTTTGCCGAAGCGATCGATTTAGCGAAGCAAGTATTAGACATCGGCGGACCGGAAGATGCTGCCAACGCCGAATTGCTGTGGGGCTCGGCACTCTCGATCGAGGGTGCAGATCTGATCGGGGCGGCCGAGCACCTGACGAAAGCGCGCGCGCTGCTAACCTCGAAACCTGATCCAGTTCGATTTGCGCAGATCGATTTTGAACAAGGCAATGTCGCCGCGCAGTTGGGCGATCTGCCGCGCGCAATCGATCTCTATCGTGCGACGATCGATCTGGCCGATCGGGCCAGTGACACTGCGATCGTCTGGCGCATCTTGGGACGCAACAATCTAGCGTATCATTTGTTGTTGACGGGCGACCCCGGCGCGATCGAATACGCGCGCGAAGGATTGAGAATCGCGCAAGAGCAAGGCGCGCTCTTCTTTCAACCCTTCCTCTACTCGACGCTCGGCGAGATTGCGTTGGCGAAGGACGATCTCGATCAAGCCGAAAAATATTTCAATGAAGGCTTGGCCTTAGCCGAACGAACGCCCAATCCCGAAAGAATTGCGGGCCTCACCGCCAATCTGGGTTTGGTCGCGAAAGCGCGCGGCGATACGGCGTTAGCGATCCATCATTTATCTACCGCATTGGCGCGTGCCGATGCCTTGGGCGTCAATCATCTCGCTGCCCAAATTCGATTGTGGCTCGTTCCGTTATTACCTCCACAGCAAGCGCGTGCTTATTTGGCCGAAGCGCGCGGCATCGCTGAAGGGAGTGGGCGCAAACGGTTGCTCGACGATGCCGATCGATTAGCCAAACAACTTTGATTATCCCCACTTGATTTTCCCCGTTCGTCAAAAGATGCAAATTGACGTTAACGCTGTTGTTTACGCCGATCGATTACACTGCTTCCATTAGACTTTGAGATCGTAGCTTGATCCTTTGCTTCCGATAGTGACAGATAATGGCAGTCGGGTATAATTTTGAGAGCCAAATGGACATTGCTAATAGGAGACACGCGTTGTTATCGACTGCCCTCAGTGTACTGAAGACATATCGAAATAGTTTCTCGCCCCTGCGCCTGCCTAACTTCCGATTGTATCTCGGCGGCCAGGCGATCTCATTGATCGGCACGTGGCTGCAATCGGCCGCACAGCAATGGGTGGTGTTGCAGCTGACGAACTCGGAAGCCGCGTTGGGCATCGCTGTGGCATTGAGCACGCTGCCGATTCTGTTGATCGGCTTGTGGGCAGGCGTATGGGCCGAACGCTGGGATCGACGCAAACTGCTGATCGGCACGCAGACGGCAGCGATGATCTTGGCTTTCATTTTTGCGGCCTTGATGATCACCGGCGTGATTCAAGTGTGGCACGTCTATGTGTTGAGCTTCGCCTTGGGAATAGTCAGCGCTTTAGATTTTCCGGCCCAACAAGCTTTCCTCGGCGATCTGTCCGGCATGAGCGAAGTGCGCAAAGCGGTTAACCTCAACGCCATGATCATCCAGATCAGCCGCATGCTCGGTCCCGCATTTGCGGGCATCGTCATTGCCCGGCTGGGCGTGTCGACCGCATTCTGGCTGAACGGCTTGAGCTTTCTGGCGGTCATCGCAACTTTGTTGTTGGTGCGCAGCCAGCAGGTGAAAAGCCCGCCGAGCGGCAAATCGATGCTGCATGAGTTTAGCGAAGGCTTGAAGTTCATCAAGGGCCAGCCGCGCATTCAAGATTTGCTGCTCTGTGTCGTGCTGGTCACTTTC
>JBGQGR010000661.1:0-2018 GCA_041497495.1 Anaerolineae bacterium
GCTGAAGTTTATTACATTGACGCGCGTTGTCAAGATCGATGTAACTGTCATTCCGAACGACACTTGCACCGCAATGTCCTGCGATGGTGCAGCCGTAGGATGTACCACGGAGCAGTGCAGGTGAGCGAGGAATCTCTATCGCCTCCGCTATTCTTGCTGGCTGTAATAGAGATTCTGCCCATTCCCTGAGCACAAAGCGCTCAGGTGGGCCGCTAGGCGTCGGCCTACGGCCTCGGAATGACAAACAAAAGGCATATTCGCAATGAGCATGCTTAATCTTGAAGAGAATCGGAGAACAAAGTGAATCGAACTGAGTTATTGAAACGTGTCGGCAATATCCTGCTGCGCACGCCGTCGCTGTGGGTCGTGACGTTGATCGGGGTATTAGTGCAATTACTGCCGAACTTTGTGCTGAAAGATCAATCGATCGCCAGCGGCTTGATCCAAACTACGATCACGTTCATCATCACGGCTTTTACAGCTGGCGCGTTGATCGGTCTGGTGAATCTGGCGGTCAAACAAAAACAGGCCGCGACCACCGCGTCGATCGATTTGGCAAGTCCGTCGACCGAACAAGAATCGGCCTCGATCGTGACTGGAATTCAATTCGGGCTGCGGCCACTTCTGAAGTTGCTGCTGATGAGTCTGATCGTCATGATCCCAAACTGGATCATTGTCTTTTTCGCCAGCGGCTCCGATCCCGCCGCGCTGTTTGGCAGCTTTGGCCAGCCGGATAGTATTCAGTTCCAACTCAGTTTGTTGCTGAGCGATCTGAGTTATTTCTTGAGCATTGCGGGAGTCCTGTTCATCATCACGTTAGTCACCAGCGCGCTAATGGTTGTCGTCCAACGCGCTGTCGTACTGGACAATCTGCCCGTCATCGCCGCGTTCAAATATGGCTGGTCACTCCTGCGAACGAAGATAGGCGACTTTATCACCTGGGGTCTCATCATGGTCCTCATCCCCTTCGCGCTTGATACGCTAACGGTGCTGATCGTAAGCGGTCTGCTCAGTGCGAACCTTGATGGGATAGTCGTCGGCACTATTTATAGGACCTTGCAAGTGATCTCCGGCTTATTGATCACCGTATCGAGTTCGGCGATTTGGACATTGGTTTATCGTGAATGGCAGAATCCGACTGTGATTGAAGCCGCACCGGACGAAAAGCGTGTGAGTAAAGGAAAGGTTAGGGACAAATGAATCGGTGGTCACTCTTCAAACAATCATGGTCGATCTTCTGGAAGAATAGAACACTATGGGTCTTTGGTTTGTTGGCGGCTCTGGGCGGCGGTGCGAACATTAACTTTCGCGGCGGCGACACGAATCAATTCGCCAATCTGCCGCTCGGTGGGCGGGAAATGCTGCGCCAGCTGTTTCAATCGATCGATGTCAATGCGCTGATCGGAATTGGCGTGGTGATCGGTATTGTGACATTTCTGATTGCCACCTTCGCACGTGCCGGACTGTATCGAATGATCAATGCGATCGAGGAGAACCAACCCTTGAGCGTGGGCGCGGGCCTCACTGCGGCCGGCGAAAAATTCCTGCCGCTGTTGGCCGTGCGTGTGCTGCTAGCGCTGCCGACAATCGTTCTCAGCGCCGTCGCCGCCGGATCATTCTTGTCGATCTTCGCCGATCTAACCACCGAACCGGGCCAATCCACCAACTTATTTAACTTCGGCAATTTTGGGACGCTGGCCGGGTTAGGCATTCTCTTAGCGATAGTGACTCTCTTGTTTGGCGCGATCAGTATCAGCGCCGTCAAAAATAGCATCGTGGCCGAAATCGGTCTAGATACCAGGATCGAAAGGTCGCCCTGGGACATCATAAGCGACTGGCGCAGTGCCCGCTCCATGTTGTCGCCCAGCACCAGCCCGAGGATGAGGGGCGCCAGCGGGTAATCAAGCTTGCGCATGAGATAGCCGAGCATCCCGAACGCCGCCAGCATCCAGACGTCGAACAGGCTGCTCGAGACCGCGTAGACGCCGACGATGGAGATGCCGAAGATGATGGGGTAC
>JBGQGR010000662.1:0-2016 GCA_041497495.1 Anaerolineae bacterium
CGCTCAGACAACCTGCTGGGATCAATAAAACTTGATCATCATCAATCGCTCCACCGATTTCACGTTACGGGCGACGAGCGCGGGCGGCGTCATCGAGCGGACGATCTCGGTCAATGTGAAAAACAGTTCGTCGTGATCAATATCGTATCGAGAGTTGGGCGCAGATTTCGCAGATGAAACAGAATAATCTGCGTGCATCTGCGTCCAAATGTTATTTCCAATTCGGTTGAGGAATGATCGCGGGTGTTGCAAAGGGGCCATTCGCCAGATCGTCCCAGTAGTTGCGGGCATTGAGCGCGCCGTATGAGAAGACCGCCACTCCCGCCGCACCGATCGATCGGGCGGCGTTGATGCGATCGTTGATGTCCTTGAAGTTGAGATAGTCCCCGCTGATGCCCGGAATGATGTAGCGGCCATGCGCATCATTGACGAAGCCCTGCGCCCGATTAGTCCACGCTGCAAGATCGTTGACCACATCGTTCGAATACAGCATCGGCATATTCGCATCGACACTGCCATTTGCCAGCCAGCCTTTTGAGTCTTGAAAGTAAGTGTTGTAGCCGCTGGTGTAATTCGGCCAGACGGCGGCACTGATCCACAAGTTTGGCTTTTCGGTTGTCGTCGCCGAATAGATTTGTGCCACAAGGTTACTGACTTGTGCGCGTTGAAAATTCGGCAGCCACGCGGTGTAGATCAAAGTCGGCGTGATCAGTAACGCATTCGTGAAGGCCTGCCGCGTTGTCGGATCGGACGAGTAGTTCGATCCGGAGTAGCGCACGTTATCAAGATGCAGCCCGTCGATGTCATAGCGTGTGGCGAGATCGATCGCGACCGATAGAATATGCGATTGAACGATCGTTACGGCCGGACTGGCCCACAAATATCCGCCGAGATAATCTGGGCTGCCGCATGTGCCGCCCTGGCTGGTCGGAATCAAATTCATCGGCGTAACAGGATTGTTTGACCATTCACGCCAGAAGAAAGTCTTCGGTATGCCAGTAATGGACGCTGATTGCGCTGTCCATTGCCAGAATGGATGCTGTGGGACTGTATTCGAGATCGGTCCTTGAAGATCACACAGCCAAGCCGGATACACATTCAGGTAAGCGTGAACTTGAATATCCTGAGCATGCGCGCGATCGATCATATACGCCAGCGGATCGAAGCCGGGCGATTGCCCCAGCGTTTTGGTTACCTCACCGGTCAAACGCGAAGCCCACGGTTCTAACGTCGATGAATAAAACGCATCAGCCGTGCCGCGAATTTGAAACAAGATCATATTGAAGTGCGCCGACGCGACATTGCTCACGATGGCATCGATGTCCGTGGTGGTGACGGTGTGGTGATTTGAGGTCCAATCGAAGCGGCTGATCCACAAGGCGCGCACTTCGTGCATCACCGGATAGTTTTGTAGAATCAACGGGAGTTCGATCGTATAAGCGGACGTGACTGAAATTGCCCCAGTCTCTAATTGCTTTTGCTGATAATGAAAAGCAGCAGAGTCGTTTGGAGAGGGAGAAAGCGATCGGGCCAAAGCAAATTGGATGCTCAGTCCAATGGCGATCAAACACATTGAAATCGATCCGAGCCGCAGCAGTTGAGATCGAAATGGAAGCATGGCTGAAGTATATACTGGAACAACAAAGCCCGCCAAAAAATTCCTTATAGATTTTTGTAAGGGCTTATGCTATAATCTCAATCGCACCCGAACATTCGTCCTAACCGGAACTATGACCAAGCGAACGACTAAAAGCAAAAAAAACGGCAATAAAAGCCGCAAAAAACAGCCAAGCCAGCCGCTGATTCAACTCTCGCTCGATCAGAAGTTGGATATCTTCGGCGTGCTCTTAGTGGGCATCGGCGTCGTCACCGTCCTCAGCATGCTCTCCAAGACGCAAGGCAGCGTGACCGGCGAGTGGATCAAGGGGCTGTATCTTGCATTCGGACTGGGCGTGTATGTGGTGCCGATCGCTTTTGTGCTGGTCGGTTTGTGGTTGCTGCTGCGATCGTTTGAGC
>JBGQGR010000663.1:0-2009 GCA_041497495.1 Anaerolineae bacterium
GGAAATCATCGACGAACTTGCCTCGCTCCAAGAGGAAGTTCCGCCTGAATCGTTCGATCGCATTCAAGCCTTGATTGACTCGGAGTTGGGCCGCTCGATCGCTGAGGGGGTCACGTCGATCGATCGCACGCCGATCGCGGCCGCGTCGCTGGGTCAAGCTCATCGGGTGCAGCTCAAACCGGATCGATCGGCCATCGTCAAAGTGCAGCGGCCCGGCATCGAATCGATCGTCGCGGTCGATCTGGCAGCGCTGCGCTCGGTGATGGGCTGGCTGAAACGATACGGGCCTATTCGCCGCCGCGCCGATCTCGATCAATTGTTTGATGAATTCCGGCGCACATTATATGAAGAGTTGGATTACTTGGCTGAGGGCCGCAATGCCGAACGCTTCGCCGCCGATTTCAAAGACTGGCGCGATATCCGCATTCCGCAGATTCACTGGGAGTTGACGACGCGGCGCGTGCTGACGATGCAGGACATCGGCGCGATCAAGATTGGCGATGTTGCCGGTTACACGTCACTTGGTGTGGCGGCCTCGGCGGTGGCGCAAACCGTGTTCCGATTTTATTTGCAGCAGATTTTCGTCAACGGTTTCTTTCACGCCGATCCCCATTCTGGAAATTTTTTCATCGAGCCGAAGAAAATGGATGGCGTAACCACCTTTACTTTAAATGTTGTTGACTTTGGCATGGTCGGATCAATCTCGTCGCAGTTGAAAGCGCAGCTGCGCAACGGATTCATTGGCATTGCGACCCGCGACGTGCATCGCGTCGTGCAGTCGATGGATGCGTCCGGCTGGTTATTGCCTTCCGCCGATCGACGCGCGATCGAACGCGCGGCCGATAAAGTTTTTGCGCGCTTCTGGGGCATCAGCATGGGCGATCTCAAGAATCTGGATCTGACCGAAATGCGCGGCTTCGTGGGCGAATTCCGATCGCTGTTGATTCAGTTTCCATTTCAGATTCCGGCCAACTTATTGTTTCTCGGCCGGGCGTTGGGGATTCTATCGGGGCTGGCGACGCAGCTCGATCCGCACTTTAACGTGTTTGCTTCCGCCGTGCCGTTTGCCGAGAAGATGATCGCCGATGAAGGCGGATCGATCTTTAGGACGGTGATCGATCAATCGATCGAGATCGGCAAATCGATCGTGCGGCTGCCGGTGCAGATCGATCACTTGACGGATGTGCTGCTGCGCGGCGAACTGCGCTTCACCGTCAACGACACCGATAAGTTGATCAAAGAAATGCACAACATGAATCAATCGATGATCCGCTTACAGTGGACGTTGATTTCATTGGGCTTGTTGTTCACGGCGATTGTGTTGGACGTGGGCGGTTACAAAAACGTCAGCCCGATCGTGCTGGCCGCAGCGATCGTGGCGGGCGTCTGGTTTACAATTCGAGGGATATTACGGTAGGGGCGACCCATGTGGACGCCCGCGGGCAAGCACGAGGCTTGCCCCTACAATCAATTAATGATTGGCGCGTTCAATCGCCGCATCGATCAAGCTGCGCATCGCCATCAATGCTTCGCGGCGTGCCGCGCGTCGATGCTCCACAAAACCTTCCGGCATTTTCGGCATTAAGGCTTCGAACGCGTGACGGGCTTCTTGAGCCGCAGCTTTGGCGTGTGAAGCAAATTCCTCTGGAACGATCGGGCGGCGCTTGGTATCAGTGTCAGACATGCTAGCCTCCATGCTTGGATGTTGGATTTTAGAAGTTGGAAATTAGAAATTGGAAGTTGGAGTGCTTCCTCGCTGAGCGAGTCAAACTTCCAACATCTAACATCCAAACTCTAACCTCTATTATAAGCCCCTTGTCAATCGATTACAGTTTCAGCAGATTGATGGATCCCACCCACAACAAAACCTGCACGAAAATCATGCCGCCCCACAGCACGTAGGCGGCCATCTTCTCGCGCCCATACAGCCACAAGCCGAGCACCGAATTGCCGACGAGCGCTAGCAAGCCGATGAGCGGCAGAATGAAAGATTGTGCCGGCGTGCCGTA